>JBFWQJ010000065.1:0-12822 GCA_050249515.1 Dehalococcoidia bacterium
ATCAGGGTCGACTTGCCGGCGCCGTTCGGGCCGACGAGGCCCACGCGCTCGCCATCACCGATGGCGAACGAGATGTCGCGCTGCACATGGTCGCCCCCGAAGGAGCGCGAGACGTTCTCGGCAAAGATCATGGATACAGGCTACCCGGCGACCGCCTCGATCGCGATCAGGGACGCACCGAGGAGTCCGGCGTCGTCGGCGAGCGTGGTGGGTTCCACCGGCACGCCGGCCTCGTAGCGCGGGAGCGCGATCTCGCGCGTGCGCTCCAGCAGGCGCTCCCACCACGGCGCCAGCTCACGGACGAGCCCGCCGCCGGTCACGATCGCCTCCGGGTCGAGGATCGCGAGCAGGCCGGCGAGCCCCGTCGCCAGTCCCTCCACGACGCCCTCGACGATCTCTGTGGCGACGGCGTCGCCCGCGAGCGCGGCGGCGAAGATCTGCGGGGCCTGCGCCTCCGCCGTGAGCGTGGTCGCACGCCCGGCCGAGACCGCCTCGTGCGCGGCGCGGGCCATCGCGGAGCCGCTGGAGACGCCCTCCAGGCACCCGGGGCACCCGGCGCCGCAGCGCGGTCCGCCCGGGCGGACGATGAGGTGTCCGGCCTCGCCGGCGCCGCCGGTGCTGCCGGTGACCGGGCGCCCCCCGGCGACGATCCCGGCGCCGATACCCGTGCTCACCGTGAGGTACACCAGATCACGGGCGCCTCGGCGGTGGCCGAAGCGCGTCTCCGCGAGCGCCGCCAGCGTGGCGTCGTGCCCCACCACCACCGGCACGCCGAAGGCCGCGGTCAGCGCGGGGACCATCGACAGCCCGTGCCAGCCGCGCAGGTTCGGCGGGTGGCGGTAGGTGCCCGTTGCCGGATCGAGGGGCCCGGCCGTGGAGATGCCGACCGCGAGCACGCGGGCGATGCCGGCCTCCGCGATCACGCCGCGCATTGCCTCGGCGAGCCGCTCCGCCGCGTCGATTAGGCCGCGTCCGGGTTCAGTTTCGATGCGCCGGCGCACCACCACGCGGCCGTGGCCGTCGACGATCGCGGCGCGCATCGACGTCCCGCCGATATCTGCGGCGAGGACGTAGGCGGGGGGCATGCCATCCGCCGGTGTGTCGGTCAGGTTGCTCGCCCTGCTCACTCGGGCACCTCGTCAGCGGCCATTCGGTCAGCGCGCGGGGTGCTCGCCACGGTACCAGTCGAGGATCTGGTCGCCCGTCCAGAAGACCACGCCGGGCTGCTGCCGGATCGCGTCCAGGAGCTGCTCGAAGTAGCCGATGCGGTGCGGCACGCCGGTGATGTACGGATGCACGGCGATGCCCATGATGCGCGCGGACTGCTGGCCCTCGGCGTACAGCCGGTCGAACTGCGCCATCGACCGGTCGAAGAGCTCCCGGGCGGAGTGGTGCTGCACCATCATCATCGGGATGTCGTTCAGCTCCACGCTGTACGGTAGCGTGACCAGCGGCCCGTGCGTGGTCCGGATCTCCTGCGGCTGGTCGTCCAGCACCCAGTCCGCGATGTACTCGAACCCCTCCGCGGCCAGGTAGTCCGGCGTGTCGAAGGTCTCGGTCAGGCCGGGGCCCAGCCAGCCGCGCGGGCGCTTCCCCGTGATGCGCACGATGGACTCGACGGCGGCGCGGATGGCGGCGGGCTGGTCCTCCACCAGGTGCATGGGGCGCTGGACATCGGAGTGGGCCATGAACTCCCACCCCGCCTCGTGCGCGGCGGTGGCGAGGCGCGGGTAGACGTCGCACACGGAGCCGTTGATCGAGAGCGTGGCGCGGATGTCGCGGCTGGACAGCGCCTCCAGGAGCCGCCAGAAGCCGACGCGCATCCCGTACTCCTGCCACGCCCAGTTCGGCAGGTCCGGCAGCAGCGTGCCGCCCATGGGCGGCGGCAGCACCGTGCGCGGCATCGGCCCGTCGATGTCCCAGTTCTCGACGTTCACGATCGGCCAGACGACCAGGCGGGCTCCGTCGGGCAGCCGCAGCGGCTCCCGGTCCACGATCGCGCTGTAGTCGATGCGTTCGCGAGGCTTCATCGGGGCGTCCGATCCATGGCGGCGCGCGGGGGCGCGGCTAGCTGGTGGCGGTCTGCGGCTCGTGCTTGATGACGCCGGTCTCCGGCGTGTAGCTGTACTCGATGCCGGGGTTCTTGCGTCCCTCGGTCTCGCCGAGCTTCTTGATGTACGCCTCGATGCGGCCATTGTTGATCTCGATGAAGCCGACGGTGCCGAGGCGGGTCGACCACAGGTGCGGCAGCGTGGCGCTGCCGGAGTTCACCTGCAGCACGCCCTCGCGGAAGTCGATCCGCTCGAAGTGCGTGTCGCCGGTCACGATGATGTCGGCGTGCACGTCTTCCAGATAGAGGCGGCGGAGCACGCTGATCGGCCGGTTCTCCGGCTCCATCGCGTGGACCATGGCGATCTTCACGCCCTCCACCTCGATGCGGACGATCTCCTCCATGCGGGGGTCGTCCCAGCCGACGTCGTTGTTCCCGCGGCAGGCGATCGTGGGCGCGATTGCCTCCAGCCAGTCGAGCACCATCGGGTGGACGATGTCGCCGCCGTGCATGATCAGGTCGCAGCCCGTGAAGGCCTGCACGACCTCCGGCCACAGGGTCTTCTGGTCGTTGGGTTGATGGGTGTCAGTGATGAGTCCGATGCGCATGGCGCGGAGAATAGCAGCCGGCGCAACCGGGGGCCCGCGCCGTCGCCGCCGCGATCCCGTACGATCGAGGGACCGCCACACCACGGAGGGCCCCACCCATGCCGGCACGCCTCCGCCCCGCGGGACTGGCGACGGTCGCCGTCCTCGGCCTCCTGGCGGGCGCGCTCACCGCGTGCGGCGACCGCACCAGCGCGGTCGTCATCCCCGGCGGCACGCCGTTCGGCCACCCCGCGCCGGAGCTGGTGGGGCTGACGGAGTGGACGAACACCCCCGCCCCGCTGAACCTCGCCGCGCTGAACGCGGAGGGGAAGGTGGTTCTGGTCGACTTCTGGACGTACACGTGCGTGAACTGCATCCGCACGCTCCCGTACCTGAAGCAGTGGCACGAGCGATACGCCGAGGCGGGCCTCGTCATCCTCGGCGTGCACGCGCCGGAGTTCGAGTTCGAGAAGGACATCGTCAACGTGCGGCGAGCGATCGAGACGCACGGGATCCGCTACCCGGTCGCGCTGGACAACCAGATGTTCACGTGGGACGCCTTCCGCAACAACGCGTGGCCGGCGAAGTACCTCGTCAGCGCGGACGGGCAGGTGCGCTTCACGCACACCGGCGAGGGCGCGTACGACATCACCGAGCGCGCGATCCGCGAGGCGCTCACCGCGGCCGGGCACGATGTGAGCGCGATCCCCTCGGGCGGGCTGCCCGCGCCGACGCGTGACCCGAACGCGACGACGATCACCCGCGAGCTGTACGGCGGGTACGAGCGCAACTACCACAGCTTCGGCGCGTACGCCGGGCAGAACGCGTACTACGACGGCCCGGACCGGACGCACGAGTACGTGGACCCGCCCGGTGGCCGCACGCCGGACGTCTGGTACCTGCAGGGACTGTGGCGCAACGAGCGCGAGGCGATCGTGCACGCGCGCGAGACGCGCGACCTGCAGGACTACCTCGCGTTCGCGTTCACAGCACGCAGCGTGAACGCGGTGCTCCGCCCGGGTGCCTCGAGCGCGCCGTACGAGGTGGTGCTGGAGCTGGACGGGCGCCCGCTGCGTCGCGAGGAGGCGGGCACGGACGTCACGTTCGACGCACAGGGCCGGAGCGTGGTGCGCGTGACGGAGCCGCGCATGTACTCGATGGTGATCCTGCCCGCGTTGGGCGACCACGAGCTAAAGATGCGGTCGAACTCCACGGACTTCGCGATGTACGCGATCACGTTCGGCATCTACACGGCGGGCGCGTGATGCGCGCCGCTCGCACCGTCCGCGCCGCGCTCGTGGCCACGATGATCCTCGGTGCGCTCGCGCTCTCAGGGTGCAGTGTGCTGCGCGGCGCGGAGCCGGAGACGGGCTTCGGCGCGGCGTACCCCGTGCACCGCGACGAGGCGAGCGGCGTCACCGCGATCCTCGGCACCCCGGATCTCGCGGTCGGCACGTTCCGGGTCGCCGTCTCCCTCAACGACCGGACGGGGCTCATCCGCTTCCCCGCGGTGGCCTTCGAATCGCGCGCACCGGGCGTCGGCGCGTCCGCCGCCCCGACGCAGCGCGCGGAGGGGCGGTTCCACGCCTTCCCGGACGGCATCCGCGGGCTGTACGCCACCGAGTTCACGTTCGACCGCGCCGGGACGTGGACGGTGACCGCCGCCGTCCCGCGCCCCGACGGCACGATCGCGCGCGTCGCGATGCCGGTGCCGGTCGCCGAGCGCGCCTCGGCGCCCGTGATCGGCGCGTCCGCGCCGAAGAGTCGCAATCGCACCGCCGAGGACGTGGCGTCGCTCGCGGAGCTGACCACGGGCAGCGCGCCCGACCCGGCGCTGTACCGGCACCGCATCGCGGACAGCATCGCGGCGCACCGGCCGCTGGTCGTGATCTTCGCGAGCCCGGCGTTCTGCACCACGCCGCTGTGCGGCCCGCAGGTCGAGGAGGCCTCCGCGCTCGCGCGGAAGTACGGCGACCGCGTGGACTTCGTGCACGTCGACCTGTTCCAGCACCCGCAGTCGATCAACGGCGACCTGCGCGGCGCGGAGCGTTCGCCGCTGCTCAAGGAGTGGGGCATCCGCACCGACGAGTGGACGTTCGTCATCGACACCGACGGGCGCGTCTCCGCGCGGTACGAGGCGTTCGTGCCGACGGCGGAGCTTGAGACGGCGGTGCAACGGGTAGCGATCCCACGCGGCTGACCTCGCGCGGTTGACCGGCCTCGACGCACGCACAGTACGATGGACTGCCCCGGCGCGACGGCCGGACGCACTGCCCGGAGGCGCGCGTGACGACTCGTGAACCCCAGTTTGGGCTGCAGCTGCCGGCCGCCCGCCACACGCTGGCGAACGGGCTGCGCGTGGTGCTCTCGCCCGACCACGCCGCGCCGATCGTCTGCGTGGCGGTCTACTACCACGTCGGCATGCGCCTGGAGCCGCGCGGCCGGACCGGCTTCGCGCACCTCTTCGAGCACCTGATGTTCCAGGGCTCGGAGTCGATGGCGAAGATGGAGATCGCCCAGCTGGTGCAGGCCAACGGCGGAAACCTGAACGGCTCCACGCGGTACGACTTCACGAACTACTTCGAGGCGATGCCCGCGCACACGCTCGACCTCGCGCTGTGGATGGAGGCGGACCGCATGCGCGGGCCGGTCATCACGCAGGCGGAGCTGGACAACCAGCGCGACGTGGTCAAGAACGAGATCCGCGTCAACGTGCTCAACCGCCCATACGGTTCGTTCCCGTGGATCGACATGCAGGCGGCGGCCTTCGACAACTGGCACAACAACCACAACGGCTACGGCGACATGGCCGACCTGGACGCCGCGAGCCTGGAGGACGTTCAGGCGTTCTTCGACTCCTACTACTCGCCCGCCAACGCCGTCCTCGTCGTGGTCGGCGACTTCGAGGAGGCGCGCGCGCTGGAACTGGCGCGCCGCTACTTCGAGGATATCCCCGCCGCGCCGCGGCCGGCGCCCGCGGAGATCACGGAGCCGCGGCAGGAGATGGAGCGGCGCGCCTCGCACGTGGACGCGCTGGCGAACAAGCCCGCGCTCGCGGTCGGCTACCGCGTGCCGGAGCGCGGATCGCGCGAGTACTACGCGCTGGGCCTGCTGGACCAGGTGCTGCTGCAGGGCGACGACTCGCTGCTGTACCAGGAGATCGTGAGCCGGCGTGGCTACGCGGGCGGCATTGACGGCGGCATCAACTTCCTCGGCCACATGCACAACGCGCAGACCCCGCTGCTCTGGACCGCCGAGCTGATCCACGACCGCGACGTCACGGCCGAGGCGATCCTCGAGGCCTTCGACGAGGTGATCGAGCGCGTGCGCACCGCGCCGCTGTCGCAGGCGGTGCTGGACCGGGCGCTGGTGAAGGCGCGGGCGGCGCTCTACAACACGATCAACGACACGTATTACCCGGGCTTCGGCCGCGCCGACCTGCTGGCCTCCTTCGAACTGCTCGAGGGTGACGCGGCGCAGGTGAACACGATCGAGCAGCGCTTCGCGGCGGTCACGCCGGAGCTGGTGATGGAGACGGCGCGCGAGTACCTGCGCACCTCGAACCGCACGATTCTCACCGTCGAGCCGGGAGCCGCCGAATGACCACGCACCCCCGCCCCACGCTGCCCGCGCCCCCCGCGGCCACGATCCTCCCGCGCCGGCAGGAGCGCCTGGCGAACGGCGCCCGCGCGACCTTCGTCCACGCCGGCGTGGTGCCCATGGCGGCCGTCCGCCTCGTCCTGCGCACCGGCTCCGCCGATGTCCCACCGGGACGCGGCTGGCTGGACCGCTTCGTGCAGGAGTACCTGCGCGAGGGCACCGAGGCGCGCGACGCGGCGGCGTTCGCGGACGCCCTCGCCGGCCTCGGCGGCAAGTTGATCGTGGACGCGGACGAGCATACGACCGTGCTCCGCACGGAGGTGCTCGCGGAGCGCGCGCCGGAGGCGGTGGCGCTGCTCGCGGAGGTCGCCCGCACGCCGCGCTTCCCCGCGTCCGAGGCGGACCGGCTCAGCGCCGACCTCCACCGCAGCCTCGACCTCGCGCTTGCGCAGCCGCAGTACGTGACGTTCGCGGCGTTCCGCTCCGCGTTCTACGGCGACCACCCCTACGGACGCGTGATCCCGGACGCCGCGGCGTTCGACGCGTTCAACGCGGACACCGCGCGCGCGTTCTGGGAGTCGCAGGTCGGCGCGCAGCGGTCGCTACTGCTCGTCGCCGGCGTCTTCGACGAGGACGCGACGCTGGGCGCATGGCGCGCGGCGTTCGAGGACTGGGACACCGGCCCGGCGCCCTCGGCGGAGCGCCCCGCTCCGGCCTCGGCGCGGAGCCTGCACCTGGTGGACCGCCCGGGCGCGGAGCAGTCCACGGTGTACGTGGGCCGCAGCGTGCCCGACCCCACGCACCCCGACTACGTGGCGATGGAAGTCACGAACTCCCTCCTCGGCGGCTCGTTCCACTCGCGCATCACCATGAACATCCGCGAGGCGAAGGGCTACACCTACTCCCCGCACGCGTTCGTCTCCAGCCGCCCCGGCGACGCGTACTGGGTGGAGATCGCGGACGTGACGACGAATGTCACCGGCCCCGCGCTGGCGGAGGTGTTCGCGGAGACGGAGCGGCTGCGCGCGGAGGCGCCGGGCGCCGAGGAGCTGCTGGGCATCCAGAACTACGCCGCCGGGAACTTCGTGCTGCGGCAGGCAACGCCCGGCGGCATCCTCGATCACCTCGAGTTCCTCGACCTGCACGGGCTGGACGAGCGCTACTCCGCGGCGTACGTGGACCGCGTGCGCGCGGTCACGCCGGACGAGGTGCGGCGCATCGCGGACCAGTACCTGGCGACGGACGCGATGACGATCGCGATCGCAGGCGACCGCTCCGTGATCGACGCGCAGCTGGAGGCGTACGGCCCGGTCTCCTAGCCGGCGGGGCTCGCTACGGCGTGTCGCGCCTCGGCCGGCGGCTCATGTGCAGCGGCTCCGGCATGGTGAGCGTCATCAGCGCGACGCCGATCAGCCCGAGCCCGCCCGTGGCAACGGATGCCACGCCAAGCGTCGCGGATGCCGCGATCGCGCCGAACAGCAGCGGCCCGGCCGACCCGCCGAGGTCCGCCATCAGCCGCCAGACGCCCAGGAACTCGCCTCGACCGACCACGGGCGAGAAGTCGGCGCCCAGCGTCATGACGATGCCGCTGCCGAGACCGTTGCCGAACCCGGCGAGGATGCCGACCAGCGTCAGGCTCCACGCGGCGTCCGTGAGCGGCGTGAGGATCATGCCGACGGACAGTACGCCGAGCGACGGCGCAGCGACCCACTTCCGCCCCCACCGGTCCGCCACCATCCCCGCCGGGTAGAAGATCGCGACCTCGATCCACGAGGAGATCGCGAAGATGACGTTGATCGTGCCGACGTCCAGCCCGATCGCGTCGCCCCACAGCGGGAGCACGATCTGGCGTGCGTTCCGCAGCACGTGCAGCATGACCGCGCCCACGCCGGCGGTGGCGAAGGTGCGCCGGTGGTCGTTGATGACGCTGCCGAAGCGCTGCAGCACGGACCCGTGGCCCGCGACCATCCCCTCGCCGTCCTGCACGACGAAGAACATGAGGGCCGCCGCCGCCCCGGACAGCACCGCCTGCAGCCAGAACGCCGACTCCAGCCCGAACCACAGCGCGAGCGGCGCGCCGATCATCGGCCCGATCGCGTTGCCGATACGGTTCGTGCCGCCGAGGAGCGAGAGCGCGCGGGCGCGGACATGCGTCGGCGCGAGGTCGCTGACGTACGACATCCGCGCGAGCATGAACACCGACCACGATCCGCCCATGGCAAACGAGATCACGGCGAACTGCCACGGCGCGTTGCTCATCGCGGCGCCGATGGCGACCAGCATCAGCACCGCCGTGCCGCCGACCAGCGTCCAGCGCTCGCCGAACTTCGACACGAGCATGCCGGCGGGGATGTCGAAGACCATCGTCCCCGCGCCCCGCAGCGCGACGATCAGGCTGATCAGCGCCACGGACGCGCCCAGGTCCTTCGCGAACAGCGGGACCATGGGCATCACCGCGCCCTGACCGATGCCGAAGAGGAGCGTCGGCAGGAAGGCGCTCACCACCAGCGACCGGATGCGGAAGTCCGGCTCCCCGGGGGCGGCTGAAGGCCGGGGCGGCTGTTGCATCGGCGCATGGTACGCGTCCGCCTCGCAAGGGACAGCCGTCCCTGCGGAATCTCGCGCCGGCGGCCGATGATCCCCGGGTACGTGCGCCCCGACGGGAGGACGACCATCCGCCCCACCACCTGGCCAGCCGCGCTGGAAGCCGCCGCATGGGCGCTGCTGCTCGCCGTCCCGTTCTTCGTGATCGAGGCGATGACGCACCGCTACCCGGACTGGAGCGTGCACGCCGCCGAGGCCGGCGCCTTCACCGCGCTCGCCGCGGCGATGGCGGTGCGCTACCGCTGGCACAGCCTGACGGGCCGGGCGCGGGAACGCCTGGAGACGCTGGGCCGCTGCACACCCGATCTGCTGTTCGAGACGGACGACCACGGCACGGTCACGTTCACGAACGACCGCTCCTGGCACGTCCTCCAGCGCCGCCCGGACGAGGTCCTCGGGCGGTCGATCCGCGACCTGGCGGAGGGGCCCGTCCCGATCCTCGATGCCCCGCTGGGCGAGGGCGAGGCGATGACGACGTGGAACACGCGCTGGCGGCACGGCAGCGGCAAGCAGATCGCGCTCACCGCGGTGCTGACGCCGCTGGGCCGCAGCGGCGCCCCGGGCGGCGTGCGCGGCGTGCTGCGCGACCAGCAGGACCGGCTGGAGACGGAGCGCGCGCTGCGCGAGAGCGAGGAGCGCTTCCGTGCGGCCCTGAACACCGCCCGCAACGGCATCATGCTCGTGGGCAACGACGGCCACCTGCTGCTCTCCAACGACGCGCTCCGGCGGCTCCTCGGCCGCACCGAGGAGCAGATGGCGGACCTCACCGTCGCGGACGTCGTGCCGGGCACGCACGTGGACCAGTTCGTCGCGCTGATGGCGTCGCGCATGTGGTCGGACGCGGTGCCGAGCCAGTACGAGCTCCAGCTGAAGGACGCCGAGGGCCGCCCGCTGGACGTGGAGATCACGCTCTCCCCCGTCCGCGAGGCCGGCCGCAACACCGGGACGCTGATCGAGGTGCACGACCTGACCGAGGCGCGCCGCACGTCCGAGACGATCCGGCGGATGGCGGATTACGACCGGCTCACCGGGCTCCCGAATCGCGAGCTCTTCGACCGCCACGTCCAGCGCGCGCTCATCGACGCGCGGTACCAGGGGCGCTCCGTCGCGGTGCTCATGCTCGACCTGGACCGGTTCAAGCTGATCAACGACACGCTGGGACACACCAGCGGCGACCGGCTGCTGCGCGCGGTCGCGGAGCGGCTGGCGGCGCACATCCCGCCGCAGCACATCCTCGCGCGGTTCGGCGGCGACGAGTTCCTGCTGCTCGCGCCGGACCTCGGCGGGCGCGCGGCGGCGGAGGGCATCGCGCGTCGCGTGCAGGCGGCGTTCCGCCAGCCGTTCGACCATGACGGGCACCACCTGAAGGTGTCCGTGAGCATCGGCGTCGCGGTCGCAGCGGGCGAGGGGGCGGACGCCGACCTGCTCATCCGCATCGCGGACGCCGCGATGCACCAGGCGAAGGACCAGGGACGCGACGGCTACGTGGTCGGCTCCGAGTCCGCGGGCGACCCGGCGCGCCTCCGATTGGAACTGGAGGGCGACCTGCGCGGGGCCGTGGAGCGCCACGAGCTGGACGTCTACTTCCAGCCGCAGCTCGACCCCGACACCGGCGCGGTCGTCAGCGTGGAGGCGCTCCTGCGCTGGCAGCACCCCCAGCGCGGGTTCGTATCGCCCTCGGAGTTCGTCCCGCTCCTCGAGGAGACCGGGCTGATCGTGGAGGTCGGCGAGTCGGTGCTGCGGATGGCCTGCGCCGAGGTGCAACGCTGGTACACCGCCGGCGGCCGCCGGGTGCGCGTGGCGGTGAACGTGTCGCCGCTCCAACTCCTGGACCCGAACTTCGGCGACATGGTGCGCAGCGCGCTGGCTGACACGGGCCTGCCCGCCGAGGCGCTCGAGCTGGAGCTGACCGAGACGGCGGCGGTCCTCGACCTGGAGTCGGTGCTCGGCGTGCTCGGCGAGCTGCAGGCGCTCGGCATCACCACGGCGATCGATGACTTCGGCGTGGGCGAGTCCTGGCTGGCGCGGCTGAGCGACTACCCCATCCGCACGCTGAAGGTGGACCGCTACTTCGTCGCGGGCATCGCGGAGCCGGGCAACGCGCTCGCGATCGTGAAGGCGGTGATCGCGCTCGGCCACGCGCTCGGCCTCGTGGTCATCGCCGAGGGCGTGGAGACGGAGGCCCAGCTCGACGCGCTCCGCGCGGCCGACTGCGACCTGGTGCAGGGCTTCTACTACGCCCCGGCGCTCACCTCCGACGAGTGCGCGCGCTTCGTGGAGCGCACCGCCGCGTAGGCGGCCCCGCCAGGGTCGCCCGGTCTCGTATCATCCCCGGCATGACGTCACACACCTCCGCCCGCCCCTCGCCCCTCGCCGCCAACCCGCTCGCGCCGCGCGCCGCCGCCCTCCGCGAGGGCGTCACGGACCTGCACGCGATGATCGACGACGCGCTCGACCGCATCGACCGCTTCGATGCCCGCGTCCGCGCGTTCCTGCCGGAACCCGGCCGCCGCGAGCGCGTCCACGCCGAGGCGGACGCGCTGATGGCGCGGTACCCGGACGCCTCGACGCGGCCGCCGCTCTACGGCGTGCTGGTGGGCGTGAAGGACATCTTCGCGGTGGACGGCCTGCCGACGCGCGCGGGCTCCGCGATCCCGCCCGAGGAGTTCGCGATGCCGCAGGGCCCGGCGGTGACCCGCCTGGTGGAGGCCGGCGCGATCGTCCTGGGCAAGACCGTCACCACGGAGTTCGCGTACATGGAGCCGGGCGCGACGACGAACCCGTACAACGCGCTGCACACGCCCGGCGGGTCCAGCAGCGGGTCGGCGGCGGCGATCGCCTGTGGCTACGTGCCGCTCTCGATCGGGTCGCAGACGGTGGGCTCCGTGATCCGGCCGGCGGGCTTCTGCGGCGTCGTCGGCTACAAGGGGTCGTGGGACCGCGTCCCGACCAGCGGCGCGCTGGCGTACTCGCCGTCCGTGGACCACGTCGGGTGGTTCACGCAGGACGTCGCGGGGGCGCGCATCGTCGGCGGCGTGATGTACGAGGACTGGCGGGGCGACCTGGAGCCGCGTCGTCCGGTGATCGGCGTGCCGGACGGGCCGTTCCTGGAGCAGGCGCAGCCCGCCGCGATCGCCTCCTTCGAGGCGACGCTGGGCGTCCTTGCCGACCGCGGGGTCGAGGTGCGGCGCATCCGCTTCTTCGACGACATCGCCGCGATCAACCAGCGCCACTACAACATCTCGACGGCGGAGTTCGGCGACACCCACGCGGAGCGCTTCGTGAAGTGGGGGTCGATGTTCCGCGCTGGCAGCGCGGCGCTGTACGACGCCTCCTCCACCGTCACCCCGGAGGCGCGCGAGGAGGGCTTCGCGAGCCGCCTCGAGTTGCGCGCGCGGATCGACGCGGCGATGGCACGCGAGGGCATCGACGTGTGGGCAAGCATGCCGGCGACCGGCCCCGCGCCGCGCGGCCTCGCGTTCACCGGCGACCGCGCGATGAACGTCCCGTGGACGCACGCGGGCTCGCCGTGCATCACGATCCCCTCCGGCGCGGTGGACGGCCTCCCGGTCGGCCTCCAGCTCACCGGCCGCTTCGGCGGCGACGAGGAGCTGTTCGCCGCGGCGGAGGCGGTGGAGGCGCTGCTCTGGGCGTGACCCCGCCGCGCGCGACCCAGCCGCGCGTGCCGGGGGCGATCACCGCCGGCTGGCTGAACGCCGTCCTCGACGCCGCCGGCGTCCTGGAGGGGGCGTCCGTCGACCACGCGACCGTCGAGGCGATCGGCGACCTCGGCGGGGTGAACGGGGAGACGTACCGGGTGCGGCTCGCATACGCGGCGGGTGCCCGCCCCGGGCCGCGCGCGCCGCGGACGCTGGTGGCGAAGTTCCCCGCCGATCGGCCCGGGGCGCGGCAGGTCGCCGCGTTCCAGCGCTGGTACCAGCGGGAGGTGTCCATCTACACCTCGCTCGCCGCGACCGCCGA
>JBFWQJ010000066.1:0-12814 GCA_050249515.1 Dehalococcoidia bacterium
CGACCGTGCCGACGCTGAAGGGCAAGACGCTGGCGCTCCGCGTCCCGGCGGGGACGCAGGGCGGGAAGGTCTTCCGCCTCGCGGGGCAGGGGATGCCTCGCACCGGCGGGGGGTTCGGCGACCTGTACGCGAAGGTGCGGCTGGTGTTGCCGGAGCCGCTGACGGATGAGCAGCGCCGCCTCTTCGAGCAGCTGCGGGAGGCGCAGGCGGGCAAGCGAGCCGCCGAGGCGGGCGGCGCATGAACGAGCAGATGAGCCGCGACGGGGCGGCCTCGCCCGGGGGTGGGGTGCACGGCAGCGTGCCGCAGCACGAGCCGGTGTTCCAGATCTCCGTGGTGTCGCGGATGGTCGGCATCCACCAGCAGACCATCCGGTCCTACGAGCGCGTGGGGCTGCTGAATCCCGCGCGCTCCCGCGGCAACACGCGGTTGTTCTCGCATGCCGATGTGGAACGGCTGCGGCAGGTCGTGCGGCTGGTGAACGACCTGGGCATCAACCTCGCGGGCGTCGAGGTGATCCTCCGGCTGTCGCGCCAGATCGAGGCGCTGCAGCAGGAGCTGGCGGAGACGCGGCGCGAACGAGACGAAGCGCGCGCGGCGCTTGAGGGCCGGCGGCCCCAGGCGACCGGCGAGCGCGAAGGGAGCAACGAACGATGATGCGACAGGATCGCTTCACAGAGCAGGCGCAGGAAGTGCTGCAGGCCTCGCAGGAACTGGTGCGCGAGGCGCGCCATTCGCAGTGGGACGTGGAGCACGTCTTCTACGCGCTGGTGCAGCGCCGCGACGGCCTCGCGCGCGAGGTGCTGACGCGCATGGGCGTGGACGTGGACGCGCTCGGGCGCGAGATCAAGGCGCGGCTCGATCGCTCGCCGAAGCTGGCGCACGAGGTCGTGCAGATCTACACCACGCCGCGCATCGTGCAGATGCTGGAGAGCGCGAACAACGAGGCGTCCCGGCTGAAGGACGAGTTCGTGGGCGTGGAGCACCTGCTCGTCGCGATCGCGGACGCGACCGACGGCGAGGCCGCGGCGATCATGCGCGAGTTTCAGATCACGAAGGAGCGCATCTACCGCGCGCTGCAGCAGGTGCGCGGCTCGGCGCGCGTCGACAGCCCGACCGCGG
The DNA here is from genome assembly GCA_050249515.1 of Dehalococcoidia bacterium. Classification (GTDB taxonomy): domain Bacteria; phylum Chloroflexota; class Dehalococcoidia; order UBA2979; family UBA2979; genus SHYQ01. Next base: position 1,121 of record JBFWQJ010000066.1, read on the forward strand.
AGTCGCGCTACCAGTCGCTGGCGAAGTACGCGCGTGACCTGACGGAGATCGCGCGCAACGGCGAGCTGGACCCGGTGATCGGTCGCGATGTCGAGGTGGCGCGCCTGATGCAGGTGCTGAACCGTCGCACGAAGAACAACCCCGTGCTCATCGGCGAGGCGGGTGTCGGCAAGACGGCGATCGTGGAGGGACTGGCGGAGCGCATCGTGGACGGCGACGTGCCCGATCGGCTGAAGGACCGGCGAGTGCTCGCCCTGGACATGGGCGCGCTGCTCGCGGGCTCGAAGTTCCGCGGGGAGTTCGAGGAGCGGCTGCAGGCCGTGATGAACGAGGTGAAGCAGTCCGCGGGCGAGATCATCCTGTTCATCGACGAGTTGCACCAGGTGGTGGGCGCGGGCGGCGCGGAGGGCGCGATCGACGCGTCCAACATGATGAAGCCGGCGCTGGCGCGCGGTGAGCTGCACGTCATCGGCGCGACCACCCTCGATGAGTACCGCAAGTACGTGGAGGCGGACCCGGCGCTGGAGCGTCGCTTCTCGCCGGTCTACGTGGACGAGCCGTCCGAGGATGACGCGATCCTGATCCTGCGCGGCATCCGGCCGAAGTACGAGCAGCACCACGGCGTGAAGATCACGGACGCGGCGCTGGACGCGGCGGTGCACCTGAGCGTGCGCTACCTGCCGGAGCGCAACCTGCCGGACAAGGCGATCGACCTGATCGACGAGGCTGCCTCGCGGCACGTGATCGAGGCGGAGAGCCTGTCGCCGGAGCTGCGCGATCTGAAGCAGCGGCTCGATGCGGCCTCGGGCCGGCTGGACGCGGCGGCGGAGCGGCAGGACTACGAGGCCGCGGCGCGCATCAAGGTGGAGGTGCTGCAGATCCAGGAGGAGCTGCAGGCGCGCCGCCAGGAGTGGCAGCGCGAGCACGGGCTGTCCGAGGACGTGACGGAGGGCGACATCGCCGCGCTGATCGCGCAGATGACCGGCATCCCTGTCGACAAGATGCTCGAGGGCGAGTCGGAGAAGCTCCTCCACATGGAGGAGGTGCTGCACGAGAAGGTGGTCGGCCAGGAGCGGGCGATCGAGGCGCTGTCGGACGCGATCCGGCGCGCGCGCAGCGGGCTGAAGGACCCTCGGCGGCCGATCGGCTCGTTCATCTTCGTGGGGCCCACGGGCGTCGGTAAGACGTACCTTGCGCGGTCACTGGCGGAGTACCTGTTCGATGACCCGGACGCGCTGATCCGCGTGGACATGTCGGAGTACCAGGAGCGGCACACCGTGTCGCGGCTGCTCGGCGCGCCTCCCGGCTATGTGGGGTACGAGAACGCGGGCGAGCTGACGGAGGCGGTCCGCCGCCGGCCGTACCGGGTGATCCTGTTCGATGAGATCGAGAAGGCGCACCCGGACGTGTTCAACACGCTGCTGCAGGTGATGGACGACGGCCGGCTGACGGATGCGCACGGGCGCACCGTGGACTTCCGGAACACGGTCATCGTGCTGACCAGCAACCTCGGCACCGGCGCGCGCACGGAGACCATCGGCTTCCGGCGTGTGGCGAACGACGGGGACGCGGAGCGGCAGCGCAAGACGATCGAGGAGTCGCTGAAGCGCGCGTTCCGGCCGGAGTTCCTGAACCGCCTGGACGACATCATCGTGTTCGAGCCGCTGACGGAGCCGGAGATCCTGCAGATCACGGCCCTCGAGATCAGCGAGGTGCGGGAGCGGCTCGCGGAGCGGCGGATCGAGCTCGTCGTGACGGAGGCGGCGCAGCAGGCGCTGGCACGCGAGGGCTACGACCCGGACTTCGGCGCGCGGCCGCTGCGGCGGCTGATCGAGCGGAAGGTGGAGAACGCGCTGGCGAAGCAGATGCTGTCCGGCGGGTACGCCCCCGGCGACCGGATCACAGTGGACGTGTCGGAGACGGGCGAGATCACGTTCGCCCGCGAGCCCGGCGTCGTCCCCGAGATCGTCGAGGCCGAGCCCGTCGAGGCGGGCACGCGGTAGGTCGGATCGCGGGACGGGACGCCTCGGACGGAACGGGGCGACCCCATCCCCCTGCCCCCTTCCCCTGCCCGGGGAAGGGGGATGAAGAACGAGGGCTGGCGCCCTCGCGCTCCCCGGATGCACGCAGAGAGGCCGCCCATCGGGCGGCCTCTCGCGTTGTTAGACGGTTATCGCGTGCTTCACGGCCGGCTCACATTCGCGACCGATCATCACCTCACATCGGTCGGGTTCATGGGAGGAGACGGCAATGCACAACAGAAGACGGCGGGGGAGGAAGCCGCGAGTTCAGGTCGGTCCGAACTTCGTTCGAGTCGATGGCCAGCTCGTGCTATTGCGGCGAAGCGGAGGGCGCGCGTCAGCCCCACCGGTCAACCGGCGCGGATTTAAGCCCGACTCGATCGTCGTCGGTTCTCCGGGGACACCCGAATTCCGCATCTACTAGACCGTTCTGGGATTCGCGGGAGCGCGAGGGCAACAGCCCTCGCCTGCCATCCCCCCCTTCCCGCGCCGGGAAGGGGGTAGGGGGATGGGCCGCCCCACTCCAACTTCGAATGGTCCGAGGACGCCGGCGGTGCCTCGAACGCAGGGCCCTCACCCCACCCCTCTCCCGCTGCGTGGGCGTGGGGGCCGGAGCGCGCGGTACGCTCTGCGCGAGGAGGCCCGCGATGCCGGCGCATGACGAGTACCCGCAGGTGCAGCCGAGGACGCGCGCGGAGTGGCGGCGGTGGCTGGCGAAGCACTTCGACCGCGCGCCGGGGGCGTGGGCGATCGTGTGGCGGCGCGCGGCCGGGCGGAGCGGGCCCTCGTACGAGGACATCGTCGAGGAGTGCCTGTGCTTCGGGTGGATCGACGGGCTGACGCGCAAGCTCGATGACGACCGCAGGATGTTCCTGTGCACGCCGCGCAAGCCGAAGAGCGTGTGGGCGGCGTCCAACCATGCGCGGGTGGAGCGGCTGACCGCGGCTGGGAAGATGCACGCCGCCGGACTCGCGAAGGTGCAGGCCGCGCAGGCCGACGGATCGTGGACCACGCTCACCTCGATCGACCTGGACGCGGTGCCGGAGGAGCTCGCCGCGGCGTTCGCCGCGCAGCCGGAGGCGCGCCGGAACTGGGACGCGTTCCCGCCGAGCATCCGGCGCGGACACCTCGCGTGGATCGTGATGGCGAAGCGGCCGGAGACGCGCGCGCGGCGCATCGAGCGGATCGTGGAGGACGCGGCGCGGAACGTGCGGACGAACGGCTAGCGGGCGGCCTCGCCCGGTGGCGCGGCACGCTCGGCGGCGCGCCAGGCGAGGAGCGCGGCGACACCGGGGACGAGGATGAGCGCGGCGAGCGCGCCGAACGCGAGCCGCAGCGAGATGTCGCCGGTGATGCCGGCGAGCGGGCTGACGAAGACGAACGTGATCGCGGTGCCCAGCGGCACGACGGACATGATCGTCGCGCGGATGTTGGACTCGGTGCGGTCGTTCACGTAGCCGTCCACCGCGGGCATGGTGACGCCGATCGCCGCCTGCACGAGCACGAACCCGGCGAATGCCCATAGCCGGTCCACGATCGCGAGCAGCAGCAGCCCCCCGACGATCCCGGCGATGCCCACGGAGGCCAGTGGTCGCACGCCGAGCAGCCTCGACGCGCGGGCGCTGGCGATCGCGGCGAGCGCGCCGGCGAGCGAGGCGGGCGCCTGCAGCACGCCGAACAGCGCGAGGTCCACGCCGTGCGCGCGCAGGAACGGCTGCGCGAGCAGGATGTTCATCACGAACCCGGTCTGCACCGCGATGTGCGCGAGGATCGCGTAGCGCACCAGCGCGTTGTGGCGCAGCACGGACGCGGCGGCGCGCAGCGTCTGCGCGTACGGCAGGTGGCCCTCCGCGCCGACCACGCGCGGCGGCTCCTGCATCATCGCCAGCGTCACGCCGCCCAGGAGGTAGGGGAGCGCGCCGATGAGCATGACGATCTGCAGGCTGGTGACCTGCGCGATCCAGCCGCCGGCGATCCCGGCGGTCATGAACGAGGCGGTCGTGAGCGCATTCAGCAGGCCGGCGCGCGCCGAGAACTCCGCACCTCGACCGTCCGCGGAGAGGGCGTCGTACAGGTACGCCTGGTCGTTGCCGGAGCGGAACGAGAAGCCGCTGGACCAGAGCACGTAGGAGAGCAGCAGCAGCGGGAAGTTGGACGCGAACGCGAACAGCAGGACGCCCGAGCCCTCCATCAGCAGCCCGAGGGCGAACGAGGCGCGCCGCCCGAAGCGGTCGGCGACGGCGCCCGAGGGCACCTCCATCAGCAGCTTCACACCCCAGTAGAACGCGTCCATCACGCCGACCTGCGTCAGCGTCAGGTGGCGGAAGTCGAGCAGGTAGACGACCCACACGGCGAGCCCGGGCTGCGCCATGGTGAAGATGCCCAGCGCGTACAGCAGGCGGATGTTGCGCCGGGTGCGGAACGGCGCGAGTTGCGAGGCGTGCGGGAGCGTCACAGGGGCGTCCTGACGGGTGGCCCCGGCGCGGGTTGTCGCGCGGGGTGTGGAGTCAGGATAATCGAGAGACCGCCATCCCCCACGGCGACACCCGGAGGGCCCATGTCCGCAGAGCGGCGTCGCACGCCCGGGGGTGACCGTGCCTCCTCGCCGAACCGCACGATGCTGATCGCCGTCGGGGGCGTGGTGGCGGTCGTCGTGCTCACGCTGGCCGGCGGGATGTTCGTCTTCGCGACGGACCAGCCGCTGCCGCGGGTCACGCCGGCGCCCTCGCTCCTGGGCGAGGCGGTGGCCATGGGCCAGGCGCGACACGTCCCGCCCGGCGCGCCGCTGGAGGTGGTCGCGGGGCAGCCGCCGGCAGGCGGGCCGCATTACGAGCAGCCGGCGCGGGCCGGCATCTACGCGGAGCCGGTACCGGACGGCCACGCGATCCACTCGCTGGAGCACGGGATCGTCTGGATCTCCTACCGGCCCGACCTGGTGAGCGCGCGCGACCTGGAGGTGCTCACGGCGGTGGCGCAGGCGCACGCGCGAGACGTGCTGCTGTCGCCCCGCCCGGAGAACAGCGCGGCCGCCTCGGTCGTCTCCTGGGGGCGTCGGCTGAACGTGGCGTCGCCGGTGTCGCGGGAGACGGTGGAGGCGTTCGTGGTGACGAACGTGGACCAGGCCCCGGAGCCGGGCATCCGATAGCCTTGCGCCACCGCCGGGTGGCAGGAATCATCGAAACCGACGAGGCGTCAGCCTCGAGTTACTGGAGGTCACGGTGGGCGGAAGCAACCGGAGGCGACAGCAGCGACCGGGCGGGTCCGGCGGATCGGGCGGATCGCGCACGCCGCAGAAGGTGGACCTGGGGCCGGGCTGGCGGCAGACGTTCAACGCCTGGGGCGGCATCCCGGTGTTCGGATCGCTCGCGGTCGCGGTGGTCGTGGTGGCGGTGCTGGTGTGGATGAACCGCCCCGGCTCCTCCGCGGGCACGGCGCCCTACGTGGCGCACGAGCGGACGCAGACCAACGGCCGGGTGGCCGGCGACCCCAACGCGCCGGTCAAGATCATCGAGTTCGCCGATTTTCAGTGCCCGTTCTGCAAGCAGTGGGCCGACCAGGTGGAGCCGAAGCTGGTCGAGGAGTTCATCAATAACGGCACGGCCTCGCTGCAGTACGTCTCGTTCGCGTTCCTCGGGCAGGAGTCGCGGCGCGCGGCGGAGGCGGCGGAGTGCGCGGCCGACCAGGGGTTCTTCTGGCAGTACCACGACCTGCTGTTCCTGCGGCAGGGCAAGGAGAACTCCGGCGTCTACTCCACGGGGAACCTGAAGCGGTTCGCCGAGGAGCTCAAGCAGCACGAACCGAAGTTCGACACCTCGAAGTTCGGGCAGTGCCTCGACTCCGGGGAGAAGGAGGGCGCGGTGGACGCCCAGATCAAGCAGGCGCGCGACGCCGGCGTGCAGTCCACGCCCTCGTTCCTGATCAACGGCACGCCGATGAGCGGCGTCCAGCCGATCGAGGTCTTCCGGCAGGCGATCCAGGCCGCGGCGGCGGCGGCGAACAGGTAGCCCCCGGCGGGGGCGCGCGGCGGCTGGCCCGCTGCGCGCTCCGCGCCGTATCATCAGCGGGCTCGAGGAGGCACGCGTGACGGCAGAGACGATGGCAGACCCGACGGCGATCACCCTGACCTTCGACGATCTCTTCGTCCTGTCCACCGGGGACGTGGACGCCTTCGTTTACGACATGGCGGACTCGCCGGTGCCCCCGCCGTACTACATCACGGTGGACGGCCGGCGCTTCGCGCTCTCCGGCCTCACGTTCCTCGAGTCCGGCCACGGCGCCGTCCTGCCGCGCTGGGTGCGCGAGCAGGAGGCGGAGGGCAAGCTGGCCATGTTCGTGCGCCGCAACGAGCGGCTCCTGGGCTACGTGCACGACCCCGCCGCCTCCGACGACGAGGACGGCGACGACGAGGAGTAGCGGGCGGCGTCGGCGTCGCCCGTCGATGCCGCGCCCCGCTGGCCTGCGCCCCACGATCCACCTGCGCGTCGCGGCATCGCCGCGTCAGCCGGTCCGAGGTGACCGATGACATCGCGCACGGAGGATGCCCCGGCCGCCTCGACCTCCCTCCTCACTCGCTCCTATGTGCTGGCGGTCATCGCCTCGCACATGTACTTCCTCACGTACCACGCCTCGATCGCGGAGGTGCCGCGCGCGCTCGCGGATGAGCCGCCGTGGGTGATCGGCGTCGTCGTGGGGGCCATGGGGCTGTCCGGGATGCTGGTGCGCCCGCTGGTGGGCGTGTGGCTGGACGGCGGCAACCGCATCCGGATGGCGAAGATCGGCGCGATCGGCACGACGATCGCGTTCCTCGGCTACGCGCTGGACCTCGGGCCGTGGCCGATGCTGGTGTTCCGGTTGCTGCACGGCCTGACGATGGGCATGTTCACCACGGCGCTGCTCGCGGTCGTCGGCGCCTCGGTGCCGGCGGCGCGTCGAGGCGCGGGGGTGGGGCTGTACCAGACGGCGGGCGCGGTGGCGCAGCTGTACGCGGCGCCCGTGGCGATCGCGCTGATGGACAGCGCGGGCGCGAGCACCACGTTCCTGCTCACCGCCGGCGCGGCGGCGATCGCCCTGGTCACGGGCGCGGCCGTGCGTGACTCGCACCCGCCGGTGCCGCGACTGACGCCGGTGCCGTGGCGGCAGCGATCGTGGGTGTCGAAGACGGCGTTCCTGCCGGGGCTGGTGTTCCTGTCCGTGACGGCGCCGTGGGGCGCGGTGACGGCGTTTCTGCTGGAGTTCGCGGACGAGCGCGCGCTGACGAACCCGGGCCTCTTCTACACGGTGGTGGCGTTCTCGCAGGTGGCATCGCGCGCGAGCGTGGGCTGGCTGGCGGATCGGCTGCGGCCGAGCATGACGGTGATCCCGGCGCTGCTGGCCGCCTCGGCGGGGCTGCTGCTGCTGGCGTCCGCGCACACGCAGACCGTGCTGCTGGTGTCCGGGCTGCTGTACGGGCTGGGGCTCGCCTCCACGCAGACCTCGATCGTGGCGCTGGTGATCAGCCGCACGCCGCCGGCCGGGCTTGGCTCCGCGATGGCGACGTACTCCGTGGCGTGGGACGTGGGGCTGGTGGTCGGCGGGACGGTATTCGGCTTCCTGGTCGACGCGACCTCGCCCGCGACGACGTTCGCGGTGATCGCGGCGATGCCGCTGGCGGGCGCGGCGCTGTTCCTGCTGCGCGTCGCGCGCGGCGACGAGCGGACGGCGGCGGCAGTCTAGCGCGGGTCTTCGTGCTGCGGTCGGGGTGATCGAGGCACGCGGCGCGCTGTGCCGGCCCATCCCCCCTGCCCCCCTTCCCGAGGCGGGAAGGGGGGATGAGGAGCGAGGGCTTCGCCCTCGCGCTCCCCCGGGACGCGAGGCGCTGCGCGCTCGCAGGGAGACGCGGGACTAGAATCGGCGCCTGATGATGCGCTCGGTCTTCGCGTGGTGTTCCGCTGGGTGTGCGCTGGCGAGTGCGCTCGCGGCGTTCGTCGACGCGTGGCTGGCCCTCGGAGTGTGGGAGACCGCGGTCATGATCGCGCTTCCATTCTTCATCCTGCCGGCGCTCACGGTGATGTTCTCGTACCGAGGCCCGAGGTGGATCTGGATCCCGATGGCACTGGTGGCCGGAGTGGAGGCGGTGCTCGTGCCGGGCTTCTGGCCGTTCGTGGTCGTGCCGGTACTCGCCTGCCTTGCGGTCGGGTTCGGAGTGCCTCTGCTGCTCCTGCCGCGCGAGAGCGCCTCGCGGCCGCGCGCGGCGACGGACTGAGATCCCCCGCTACTCCGTGCCGCTGGGCGGAGCGTCGATGTCCTCGAAGAGGCCGCGGGCGCGGAGGGTGTCGCGGATGGCGGCGTGGCGGGCGACCGACTCCGGGTCGTCCAGGCGGCCGCTGAGCATCACGTAGGCGTCCTCGTTGTTGTCCTTGTAGTAGGCGATGAGGGTGCCGGCGCGGCGGAAGCCGAAGCGCTCGTACAGCGCCTGCGCGCGCGCGTTGCCCACGCGCACCTCCAGCACGACCTCCGGCAGCTCCGCCTCTCGCGCGAGGTCCATGCAGTCGAGGAGCAGCCGCGCGCCGATGCCGCGGCCCTGCTCCGCGGGGTCGACGGCGATGGTGACGAGGTGCAGCTGATCCTGCATGTACCAGGTGCCCATGAACCCGACGATGCGGTCCGCCCGTGCGCGGCGGGTGAGGCGGCGACGCAGCGCCTCGATCGGGCCGCGCGGCGGCGGGGGTGGCGCGCCCGGCGCCTCGATCGCGACGCGGTAGCGCGCGAAGGCGTTGGCGAGCTCGGCGTCGAAGGCGCGCGCGGGCCAGGCGTCCTCGTACGCCGCGGACTCGATGCGGCGGACGGCGCGGACGTCCGGGCGGGCCATGTCGCGCAGGGTGATGCGCGTGCCGGGGGTGTTCAGGCGGGCGGGGGGCGGCTGGTCGGTCATTCGTCGCGGAAGTTCGGGTTGGGGTCGGGGGTGAGCGGCGCGTCGGGGTCGCGCTGGTCGCCGAAGCGCTCCAGCAGGTGCCGCCACTCGGTGTCCAGGAAGCCGCGCTGCGATTCCACCCACGCGGCGCCGTGCAGCTTCGCCAGGTGCTGCTCCCATTCGGCGCGGTTCTGGCCGAAGAGCGTGGGCTCCGGCGCGGGGGGCTCGTTGGCGGGCTCGGTCACGGGCGGGGCGTCTCCTGCGTGCGGCGTGTCCGAGGATGATACGAGCGTGCCGCGCGGGCGTCCGTCGACGCCCGGCCGGGCCGGGTCAGACGTGGCCGTCGTCCCGCCGAGGAACCTCGACGGTGACGGCCTCACTCATCTCCGGGGCGCGGGCCCCCGGGCTAGGCGGGCGTTTCCGCCTGCGCCTCCGACGCCGCGGGCGCGGCGAGCGGGCGCTGCAGGACGAAGTACGCCGTCTCCGCGCGGCCGAGGTGCTGGATGCCGGAGAGGCTCCAGCCCTCGCGTCCGAGCGCGGTCAGGTATCGCGAGACGAAGGTGGTGCGGTGCTCGCCCGACTGTCGGATGAACTCCACGCCGTCACAGCTGATTCGTCCCCGTGAGTCCACGTACGCGACGCGGTACTCCCACTGGTCCATGGCTAACCTCCTCAGGTTCGCAGTGATTCCACACACGCGAGGAGTAGCAGACCGTCTGATCCAGCCACCGCCCGTCCTCCGTGCCCCCATTCGGGCGAGCCCTGCCGGGCCGGTGGAGGACGAATGCGGCCCGTCCGCTGGGAGGCTCCTCTGCCCCCACGGGGACGGCGGCCGGCCGTCGCCGGCACGGATCCATCGTCGCACCGCCGTGAAGAGGGCCGCCGAGGCGCGCCAGTCCGTCCTCGACAACGTAGAACGGACGTTCTAACTTCGGCGCATCGAAGGCAACGCGGCGCTCCGGCGGACGGGGCGGCGGGGACGGGACGGAGGTCGCGATGAGCGAGTGGGACGAGGCGCAGGAGCGCATGGACGAGGCGGAGGACATCCCCGGCGACGAGTCGTTCGACGAGTTCGACGGCATCGACGACCTGGACGAGGCGGAGGCGGTGGACGACGTGCCGGACGAGGTGCGCGCGGAGCTGGAGGCGCTGGCGGCGGCGGAGGCGGAGCAGCAGGACGCGCTGGCGGAGGCGCTGGCGGCGTCGAACCGCGCGCTGGAGGCGCAGCGCGAGGCAACGCGCGCGGCGGTAGCGCGCTACCGCGAGGCGCTGCTCCAGGCGGACGCGGACCTGCCGCCGGACCTGGTGCAGGGGGAGACGCTGGAGGACGTGGATGCCTCGGTCGCGGCGGCGCGGAGCGCGGTGGCGCTGATCCGCGAGCGCGTGACAGCGGAGGTGCGCGAGGAGTGGCGCGGCTTCCCGGTGGGCTCCCCCGCCCGCGAGCACCCCTCCACCCACTCGATGACCCCGGCCGAGAAGATCGCCGTGGGGCTGAGCGAGCGCGTCACGTACTAGCGCGTCGCTCCAACGCAGAGCGACCCACGCAGCCCGCAGTCCTCACATCGAGGGCTGCGGGCTTTGCACGTCAGGCGAGTGCTGAAATTGGAAGCGGGAATTGCTGCCGGAGTCCCAAGGAGCTGGCGTCTTCGCCCTGACGAGCGGCGATCGCCGCCTCCACCTCTAACGTCTTCTTGATGAGACGCCGAATCGCCGAGTACGGCTCGGTCAGCCAGTCGGCACGTCTCACGACGGTACGAGCCCCAACTCCGTCCTTGCCTTGCTTCACAACGGCGTCTGCGAGTTCAGTGAAGATCACGTCCATTAACTCGGGCGCCCACCTCCCGGCAGTGTCCACCAGTTTGGCGCTTTGCGCCGCGCTGAGGTATCGGAGTTCTGACTCGCCCAAGAACTCGTGCAGAAGCCGGGAGACGCAGTACACGAGCGGGTATCGCAGGTAAGCCGACCATGTGTGAGTTGCCGCCCGTGCGCGAGTCAATTGGTTTGCTTCTTGGTACAGAACGTAAGGGAGGAGGAGTTGGGCAGCGCGGGCGTGCTCTGGGAACACGCGGTTGTAAGTTCCACTGTCGGTGAAGATTGCGCGTGCCTTGTCCGCGGCGGTGACGGGATCGCCCAAGAAGGCGAGGCACGCCTGGCCGAGATCCTTCATTTGGATGTTCCGGGTCGTAGCGAGTACCGGGTCGCGATACTTCTCGCGGGCGGCAGCACCACGGTATGCCGTCGCCCACACACCTCGCTTGTGCTCATAGAACCAGGGTGGTGTCAGGTGCTCGAACTCAGCGTGCAGCCGCAACTGACGACCGTCGTTTGCCTTGAAATCCTCTGCCTTGACTGGGTTCTGTGAGTTCGTCCATTTTGCGATGTCGTCGGCCATCGTCGGATTGGTCGGATCGTTCCGGATGAGCCGGAACATCACATCAACTCCTCTGAGTTGATCTAGGGTCGATGCCTTCTTCCAGGCTTCATAAAGGGTCACTGTTGTCTGGCAACCATTGACGATCTGCAGGTTCTTAATGGAGACCTTTGATTTGGTGCCACCGGTCTCGACTGCCAGGTCATCGCAGAGGGCAGTGATCCCGTTGTTGTAGAGGAAGAAGTTCGCCCGCTGTCCCGGGTCACTAAGTGTCGTGAGCACGTCGCGATTCACTTGAGTACGTGTGGTCTGGTAGTAGCGCGGGTTCAGTCGGAACAGGTTGATTCGGTACTTCTCAAACTGCCGGACCAGAATCATGGCGGGCAGTGCCATTGTCGCAGTGTGGACGTCCA
>JBFWQJ010000067.1:0-12746 GCA_050249515.1 Dehalococcoidia bacterium
CGCTGATGGAGGCCGCGATGCGCCTGGGCCGGCGCGTCGTCGTGCTCGATCGCGACCTGAACGAGGTGACGCGCCTGGGCAACGACACCGGCGGCGAGGCGCCCGACCAGTTCATCTCCCCGCACGGCATCGCCGTGGACGATGCCGGATCGATCTACGTCGCGGAGGTCTCGTACACCGCGCTCGGGTCAAGGCTGCCCGTCCCGCAGGAGGTGGTCAGCCTCCGCAAGTGGCGGCGCGCGGACAACGCGGATGCCGCGGCGGGGGGCATGGCCGCGCCGGTCGTGTCGGGCTACGTCGCGGGGGTCCGGCTGGACGGGCCGGGCGCCGCCGCCCCGCAGCCGCGGGGGTAGGGCGATGCGCATCCTGGAGGTCCGCGAAGAGACGAAGCCGATCGGCTCGGCGATCCGCAACTCCTACATCGACTTCAGCACGATGACATCGAGCCTCGTCGCCGTCGTCACGGACGTGGTGCGCGAGGGGCGGCGGGTGGTCGGGTACGGGTTCAACTCCAACGGCCGCTACGCGCAGGGGGCGCTGATCCGCGACCGCTTCGCGCCGCGCATCCTGCAGGCGGACCCGGCGTCGCTGCTGGACGCCACCGGCGAGAACCTGGACCCCGATCGCATCTGGGCGGCGATGATGCACAACGAGAAGCCCGGCGGGCACGGCGAACGCTCCGTCGCCGTCGGCGCGATCGACATGGCGGTGTGGGATGCCGTCGCGAAGATCGCCGGGAAGCCGCTGTTCCGGCTGCTGGCGGAGCGCCACGGGCGTGTCGCGGACCCTCGTGTGTTCGTCTACGCGGCGGGTGGCTACTACTACCCGGGCAAGGACGACGGCGCGCTGCGCGGCGAGATGCGGTCGTACCTCGACCGCGGGTACACCGTCGTCAAGATGAAGATCGGCGGCGAGCCGATCGAGGTGGACCGCCGCCGCATCGAGGCGGTGCTGGCGGAGATCGGCTCCTCGGCGCAGCTCGCGGTGGACGCGAACGGGCGCTTCGACCTGCCGACCGCGATCGCCTACGGGCGCATGCTCGGCGACTACCCGATCTACTGGTACGAGGAGCCGGGCGACCCGCTCGACTTCGACCTGCAGGCCGCGCTGGGTCGCGAGTACGCGGGTTCGATGGCGACGGGGGAGAACCTGTTCAGTCACCAGGACGCGCGGAACCTCGTGCGGTACGCGGGCATGCGCCCGGACCGCGACTGGCTGCAGTTCGACTGCGCGCTCTCCTACGGCCTGTGCGAGTACCAGCGCACGCTCGCGGTGCTCCGTGCGTCCGGCTGGTCGTGGGACCGCTGCATCCCGCACGGTGGCCATCAGATGTCGCTGGCAATCAGCGCCGGGCTGGGCCTCGGCGGGAACGAGTCGTACCCCGACGTGTTCCAGCCGTACGGCGGCTTCCCCGACGGCGTCCGCGTCGAGGACGGCCACGTGACGCTGCCGGAGCTGCCGGGCATCGGCTTCGAAGGGAAGTCCGACCTGTACCCGTTGATGGCCGCGCTCGCGAGCTAGCTGCGCTCCGCGGCCCCGCCTGCCAGGTACTCGCGCTGCGCCGCGTCGTAGTCGCCTCGACGCAGCACGCGGTCGAGGAGGTCGCCCGGCGCGGTCGGGGCGGGCAGCGCCTTCGGGTCGCCGCCCTCGTGCAGGTGGCGCATCACGGCGTACTGCGCCTGCACCGCCGCGAGGAACGCCGGCTGGTTCTGGTACGCCACGCGCACGCCGTTCGCGGCGAGCCGCGACAGGTCGTTGAGGGCGGCGTCGCCGGCCGGGACGTTGCCGAGGATCACCGGCAGGCGCACCGAGCGCCCGACCGCCTCCACGTCCTCGATACGCTTCGCGCCGACGATCATGACCGCGTCCACGCCCGTCTCCGCGTAGGCGCTCACGCGCGCGACCGCGTCGTCGGCGTCCGTGACGTTCAGCGCGTTCGTCCGCGCGACGATCACGAGCCGCGCGTCCTGCCGCGCGGCGAGGGCGGCGCGGAGGCGCGCCTGCATCTCCGGGATCGAGACCATGGGATCAGCGGCGCCGTAGGGCGCGGGGAGCAGCGTGTCCTCCAGCGTCAGCCCGGCGACGCCCGCCACCTCGAGCTCCTCGACGGTGCGGCGGACGTTGAGCGCGTTGCCGTAGCCGTGGTCGGCGTCCGCGATCAGCGCGAGGTCCGTGTAGCGCGCGGTGCGGCGACACTGCTCCGCGAACTCGGTGAGCGTCAGCAGGATCAGGTCCGGCACGCCGAGCACGACCGCCGAGGCGAGCGAACCCGGGATCACCGCCAGGTCGTACCCCGCGACCTCCGCGATGCGCGCGGAGAGCGGGTCCTGCACGGTGGCCGGGTGGACGGCGGCGTCCCCTTCGAGGATGGCGCGGAGGTGGCGGCGGCGGGCGTCGGTGTTCATGGGCGCGGAGTGTACTACGGCGCGTCGTCCGGGCTCGCGCTCGCCTCCGGCGCCCGGGCGGGCGTCCGCCACGCGAGCAGCGAGCACGCCACCCCCGCAGCCACGACGAGCGCGCCCAGCCGGAACGTCTCGCGGAACGCCTCGACATGTGCGCCCAGCCGGGCCGCCTCGCCCACCGCGCCGGTCGCCGTGAGCGCACCCAGGTGAGCCTGCTCGCGCGCCGCGAAGATCGCGGAGAAGAGCGCCACCGACAGCACGACGCCCATACTCCGTCCGAGGTTCAGGGCGCCGGAGGCGGTGCCGGAGCGTGCCCCCGGGACGTTGTTGAAGACGAGCGTCCAGCCGGCGGTCCCCAGTGCGCCCTGGCCCACGCCGGTGAGCACGAGCGGGAGCGCGGCGTCCAGCACGCCCGCGTCCACCTCCAGGCTCGCGATCCACAGCAGACCGGCCGCGATCGCGACGGCAGCCGCGGTGATCACGCGCGCCGGGTGCACGCGGTCGGCGAGGCGTCCCGCGGCCGGGCTCGCGAGCGCCATCGCCGCGCCCTGCACGCCGAACAGCACGCCGAGGGCCCGCGCGCCCAGCCCAAGCACACCGGCGACGAAGAACGGCAGGATGAACCAGATCGTGAACACGCCCAGCGAGCACAGGAACTGCGTGCTCACCGCCACCGTGAACGCCCGCCTGCGGAACAGCGCGAGGTCGAGGATCGGCGTGGCGGCGCGCCGTTCCACCCAGACGACGCCCGCCGCCGCGCCGCACGCCAGCGTGAGCAGCGCCCCCGACACGACACCGGGGGCGCCGGCAACGAGGTTCAGCCCGATCAGCAGCAGCCCGATCGTCGCGACCAGCATCACCGCCCCGGCGAGGTCGAACCGGCGGACCTCGGCCGTCCCCGGCAGTGCGGGCGCTCGCCGCCCGCGCAGCGCGACCACGGCGAGCGCCAGGGCGACGAGGAGGAACGGCAGTCGCGCGACGAAGATCGAGGGCCACCCGAACCGCTGCACGAGCAGGCCGCCGACGAACCCGGAGACGACCATGCCCACCGCCTGCCCGCTGGCGGTCATGCCGAGCACCCGGCCGCGCTGGCTCGGTGGGAACGCCGCCGCCACCAGCGCCGGGCCGACGGTGAGCACCGCGGCCGCGCCCACGCCCTGCAGCACGCGGAACGCGACGAGCACCTGGAGGTTCGGCGCCAGCGCGATCAGCACCATCGCCGCCGCGTAGAGCGCGAGCCCACCGATGAAGAACCGGTCGGCGCCGAAGCGGTCGGCCGCGCCGCCCGCGCCGAGGCTGAGCGCGGTGTTCGTCGCCACGAAGGCGATGATGATCCACTGGAGCGCCGGCAGCCCGACGCCCAGCGCCGAGGCCATCGCGGGGAGCGCGACGTTCACGCTGGAGTCCAGCGCCGCCGCGAACAGCCCGACGCCGACGCTGCCTACGACCAGCCAGCGTGCCCCCGTGCCTGCCGGTGTCGCCGTCGCCCTCACGTCCCACCTCGTCGCGCCTGCGCATCGTACGGGCTGCCGGGCTGTCGTACTCCGCGTCGCCTCTCGTCTTCACGGTGAGGCGGCGCTGGGGACGTGAGGGTGGAGCGCCCTCGCGCGAAGCCGCATGATGTGGGCGTACGCGCGAGTCGATCGTCGAACAGAGCGGGGACGCCGTGAGCCTGAACCGGACGCTGAGGCAGCTGCGCAACGCGCGCGAGCGCCGCTACCCCGAGATGTACGAGTACGACGCGAGCGAAGGCCAGGAGCCGCCCGCCGGCGTGCGCTACATGACGCTGACCGAGGCGAAGTCGCTGGAGTGCAACCTCTGCGGCCAGTGCTGCGGATCGCAGGAGGCGGACCTGGAGGGCTTCCAGCTCCGCCAGTACACGTTCGGCGGGATCCCGAAGCACCAGTGGAAGCGCTTCAACGGCGGCCAGCCACTGATCATCCCGCTCACGCCCTCCGGCCTCGACCGCGCGTGGCGTCCGAAGGACGCCGACGACGGCAAGCCGCCCGCGTTCCGCTGCGAGGCGCTCCAGCACCACCCGGACGGGACGACGCGTTGCGGCCTCTGGCTCACCGGGCGTCCCTCGCCGTGCGACGCCTACCCGGTGAACACGAAGCACTACCCGGACGACCTGCGTCGGGGCGCGTACGTGCTGCTCAACACGCAGTACCAGCGGCTGTGCACCTGGGTGGACACCCTGGTCTGCCCGGACGACTCCGTGATCCTCGGCTGGCGGCGGAAGGACGGGACGCTGCGCGGCCGCCTGACCTCGGCCCAGCGCGCGTTTGTCGCGCGCGTGTTCCGCGAGGCGTACCGCGACCTGTTCCCGGACGAGGACGGCACGCTGCCGCTTCGGGAGTGGCGCAAGATCCGCGCCGAGGAGGCCGCCTGGCGCTAGCCGCGCGGCGAAGGAGGCATCGCATGGCCCTGTCGGACATCGAGGTCCGCGACCTCCCATCGCAGCACACGGCGGTCGTGCGCCACCGCATCTCCATGCAGGAGGTGCAGCGCATCCCCGGCTGGATTCGCGAGACGTACGAGGCGGTGCAGCGCGCGGGCCAGCAGCCCGCCGGCATGCCCTTCGTCCGCACCCTCGACATGTCCGGCGGGACGATGGAGGTCGAGGTCGGCTGGCCGGTGGCCGCGCCGTTCGGCGGGGACGGAGACGTCCATGCGGGCACGCTGCCCGGCGGTACTGCTGCCGTCGCGTCCTACTTCGGGCCCTACGAGCAGATCGGTCCGGCTTACCAGGCGATCGTCGCGTGGTGCGCGGAGCACGGGCACGCCGTCGCGGGCGCGCCGTGGGAGTCCTACGTCACCGACCCGCACGAAGAACCGGACTCCTCGAAGTGGCGGACGGACATCCACTTCCCCGTGCAGGGATAGCGGCGTCAGCGCGGGTCGCGCCGCATCGGCCAGATCGGCGGGCCGCCGCCGGGCAACTCCACGCGGTCGAGCACGCGAAATCCGAAGCGCTCGTAGAGCGGGACGTTCCGCTCCTTGCTGCTCTCCAGGTACGCCGGCATGCCCTCGCGGTCGCATCGCTCCGCCATCGGCGCGAGGAGCGAGGAACCGACACCGCGCCCCTGACGGGACGGGTCGACGCCGATGCCGAGCAGGTAGTAGTGCGGCTCCTTCGGGTGGAGCTTCTCCACCGCCGAGAACGCGCCCATCGCGCGGCCCACTCCGTCGAGGCCGCAGACCTGGATCATCGTCGGCAGCAGCCGGAGGTCGGCCAGGAGGCCGTGCGGGCGTCCGCCGGGCGGGTTCCACAGCGCCGCACCGTCCTCGGCGTTGGTGATGTAGGTCTCGCCGTACGGGAACGTCAGCTTCATCAGTCCGGCGTCCATGAAGCGGCGCAGGCGCTCCTCGCGGCGGGCGTCCGCCTTGACGAGGAAGCGCATGAGCGGGTCGTCATCGAACGCCCGGGTCATGAGCGCGCCCACCGTCTCGCGGTCGGCCAGCGTGATCTTCCGAATGCCGGCCGCCGCCGGGGTGGACTCTGACGCCATGCGTCCGCCGATCTAGCCCACCTCGGGGCCCCGCGAGCATGGGCGATGCGCGTGCGGCGCGTCAACGGCGACCGCAGGACAGGACGCGTCCGATCGAGCGGCTCCGGGCCGAGCGCCTCGCTCAGTCCGGGCGTTCGTGTTGCAGCGCGACCACGGAGATCGCGAGGCCGGCCAGCGTTGCTGCGAGCCCACCGAGGAGCACGAGCGGGTCGAGCCGCACGAGGAGGATCGCGGCGACGACCATGCCGAACACGGCGCTGACGGGCAGCCCGCGGACGCTCACGCCCGCGCGGAAGGGGCGAGGGAGGTCCGGGGCGACCAGCCGGAGTCGCAGGACCGCGGCATTCACGACGAGGAATGCCGCGAACAGCGTGAAGTTCGAGAGCTGGGCGACCCGGCCGATGTCGACGCTGACGGCGAACAGGAACGCGACGCCGGTCACGGACACGATGGCGATCGAGGGCGTCTTTCGGCGCCGATCCAGGTACTGGAACGCTGGCGGCAGGAGACCCTGGCGTGCCATGCCCCACGCGAGCCGCGCCCCCGTCGCCAGGAGGAGCAGAACCGTGTTCGCCGTGGCGAACAGCGCGATCAGCACGATTGCGTCGGCGAGGCGGTCCCCGGCCGCCGTTCGGGTCACGTCGGCGAGCGGAGCGGCGGACGCGGCGAGCTCCCGCCACGGGAGCACGGACACGGCGACGATGCTGACGGCGATGTACAGCGCGGTGGTCAGGCCGATCGCCAGGAGGAGCGCGCGCGGGATCGTCCGTGTCGGATCGTGCGTCTCGTCGGCGAGGGTGACCACCTGTTCGAATCCCGTGTAAGCGAAGAACACGAGGGCAGCACCGGCCAGTACCCCGCCGAAGCCGGTCGCGGTGTCCGTCAGGGACTGGCTGCCGAGGTAAGGGATTCCGACGCCGACCACGAGGAAGAGTCCCGCGGCCTCCACGAGAGTCAGAACCACCGTTACCGCGATCGTCTCGCGCACGCCGAGCCAGGCGATGCTCCCCATGACGAGCAGCAGCACCCCGGCGGAGGCCGCAGGTGTCACGCCGATCACGGCCTGCGCGTAGTTCCCGAAGCCGATCGCGACCGCGGCGGCGGCGAGCACCGCCATCACCTCCAGCAGCCAGCCGATCAGGAACCCCGCGCGTGAGCCGAACGCGTGCCGCGCGTACGTTGCCGTCCCACCGGCATGCGGGAACATCGAGGCCAGCTCCGCGTAGGAGAGGCCGGTCGCGGCGGCGAGCACCGCTCCGATCAAGAACGACGCCCAGATCGACGCCCCGGCGAGCGCGGCCGTCGCGCCGATGAGGACGTAGATGCCGGCCCCGAGGATGATCCCCACCCCGGAAAGCGTCGTACCCCAGAGACCCAGCTGCCGCTGTACGCCTGCGGACGTCTCCACCCATGTCCCTTCTCCGCGCCGTTGACGGGCCCAGACACAGTATCTGGAAGCGGGTGCGGCGCGAGAAGCAGGGGGTCCTGCGCTCCGGTGAGCCGGCAAGGCTCGCGACGTCGCAGGGCACAGGTCGAGGGCTCCGTTCCATCGCACCACGACCGACGAACCGGGTATGGTCGCAACACGAGGCCACGGAGTCGCGCAGCCTCGACGGAGGGACGTGTCATTGCTCGGACGAATCCGCCGCGCTGTTGTCGGGATGCTGGTGGCGGGTGGGCTGATCCTGCCGGGCAGCGTGGTCGCGGTGGACACGGCCGCCGCCCGCGGCGCGCTGCCGCCGTCGGTCGCGCAGCGCTACTACGCGTGGGAGGCGGGCTCACTGACCGCCGAGGAGCGCGGGCAGTTCGGGGGACGCTGGCGGGGCGAGGTGACATCGGACGCGCCGGTGCTGGCGGACGGCACCAGCTGCGGCGGGGGGCCGGTCGAGATGCTCATCGCCGGGCAGCGACTCGTGGGCGTCTTCCGCCACAGCGAGGAGGGGTACACCCTCCAGGTGCAGGGGGCGCTGGACGCCTCGGGCGCCGCGCGGGGCGGCATCGCGCAGGGGGCGGAGAACTACGCGACGTGGGACGCGACCTTCGCCGCGCACAGCGGCGTCGGCCGCTGGTCGGATGCGTACGGCTGCGCCGGTGGCTTCACGGTCGCCCGCGACGGCGCGGGAGAATTCGTTTCGACGGTCGGCCGGGTGCTGATCGTGCGGGGCATCCGCACGCTCCCCGCCGTGCCGGGCATGCAGGTCTACGGCGGCGACGTAGTGGTCGTGGAGCAGGGGGCGCAGGCCGTCCTCGACCTCGCCGCCCCGGGACGCATCGCTCTCACCGAGCTGACGAAGTTCGAGGTTCCCGGAGACGCGGATCCGGAGCCGTCCGGGACCGTCGGGAGCTTCTTCGGCGGCGGGTGGACCCGCCTCAAGCGCCTGCTGCAGGGCGAGACGTTCGAGATCAGGACGCCGACCGCGGTCGCGGGAGTCCGCGGCTAGTCGAGCCGGGTGCACACGTGGCCCGTTGGGCCTGCGCCTCCGGTGGATGTGCGGACGAGGTGGTGTGGAGGTGGCTCCCCGACGTGGATTCGAACCACGAACCTACCGATTAACAGTCGGGCGCTCTACCGTTGAGCTATCGGGGAACGAGACTTCGACCAGTTTGCCGTGTGCGCCGGGTTGCGGCAACTCGGCCGGGCGGGCGGGCCGTCGAGGTCGTGCGCTGGCTGCGCGGCCAGGATTCGAACCTGGGCAAGAGGATTCAAAGTCCCCGGTGCTACCGCTACACCACCGCGCAACCGCGCCCTCAGGTTCGCAGATGCGCGCGGCTGCTGCCACTCCGCCGCCGCCTCGCGCCGTCCGGTAGGCTGGGCAGGTCCAGCCGGCACAGGAGGCAGGTGCGCGATGCCGGAGTCGTTCTACTACGAGCCAGTGGAGCCGGTGCTGCGCCGGTTCGTCGAGGACTTCCGCAACATCGTGGCGCGGGAGGGCGGGACGCCCTTGCTGCTGCCGTCGCTGCGCGGGCCGGCGGAGACGTTGCTGCACGACCCCTCGTGGATCACGGAGGCGCAGCGCGTCCCGATCCCGGGGGCGACCGCCACGTACGCGCTGTACCGCTCGCAGGAGCCGGACCTCTGCATCTTCACCATGGTCGTCGCGCCGGGGGAGATGACGAAGGTGCACAACCACCTCACGGATGGCTGGGTGGGGCTGGTGCAGGGCGAGCAGATCGAGCGGAAGTTCCACCGCACGGATGACGGCTCACGGCCCGGCTACGCCGACCTCGCGCTCGTCGCGGAGGAGCGCATCCCCCTCGGCGGGCTCACGCCGATCAAGCACCCGGACGAGGACATCCACCAGATCCTGACGATGTCGCGGGACGCCTCCGTCTCCCTGCACATCCTCTGCAACGACCTGGGCACCGTGTCGCGGCAGGCGTTCGACCCGGACACGCACGAGGCATCCACCTTCGTCTCCGGATACACGAACGTGGACGGGGAGTCGAGGATCGGGCGCTAGGGGACGAGGACGGGGGTGCCGCTACTCCGTGGGGACACGGTAGAAGCGGCGGACGGCGTCCTCCCAGGCCGTGTCCAGGAACCACGGCTCGTCCATGAGCTGGAGGGTGCGGGCCATCATCCGCGGCAGCGTGTCCATGCGCGGCCCCGCCACCACGTACATCGGGTCGAGCGCTTCGAAGCAGATGCGGTGGCCCCAGTCCCACGGGACGAGGCCCGGCTGCTCCGCGCCGTTCGTCCGTGCCTCCGCCACGGCTGCGTCACGCTCATGGAAGAGCGCCGCGCGCAGCACCAGCGCGGCCTCCTCGATGCGCGCGATCGGCTCGCCGCACACGTCGCACGAGCGCCAGCCGCCGAAGGAGGCGTCGTCGCTGCCGGTTGGATCGCTGCTGGTCACGGGTACCTCGATGCGTCGGCCGGGCCGATGGAGAGGCCGAGGGGGTGCTGGTACCGAAGGTGGGATTCGAACCCACACGGGTTTCCCCAACCGATTTTGAGTCGGCCGCGTCTGCCATTCCGCCACTTCGGCAACGGGCCGATCTTAGCAGCCGCGCCCCGCTACCCGCGCGCTAGCCACCCGCCGCGCTCGCGGCCTCGTCCACCGCGCGCTGCCAGCGCGCGTACTGCGACTCGCCGAGCGTCCCGGCGAGGTGCGCCGCCATCGTCTCCTCGATCGCGAGGTCGATCTCGCGGTGGAACTCCTCGGGCGTGCCGGCGTTCATGAACACGCGGTCCGCGGCGGGGGCGCGCGTCTCCCAGGGCACGGCGGACGCCAGGCGCTGCCGCGCCTCCGGCTCCGTCAGTCCGTTGCGCTCCATGAGCCGCGGGATCGCGATGCTGTCGTCCACGCCCACGAGCCAGGTCTGGTCGCACCAGCGGGCGTAGCGCTCCTCGATCAGCAGGACGATCTCGATCACCGCGATCGCGTCGCGGGGGAGCGCCGCGCGCCACTCCTCGATGATCTCCTGCATCTCGCCCTTGATGTCGCCGATTGCCGTGGTGAGCGCCTTCATCCGGTCGGGCTTGCCGAAGACCATCCCGCCGAGGACTCGCCGGTCGATCATGCCGTCCGCGCCCACGACCTCCGGCCCGAACTCCGCGACGATGCGGTCGAAGCCAGGGCGGCCCGGGTCGTACATCCGGTGCACCACGCGGTCGCCGTCCGCATGCACGGCGCCGTGGCGCTCCACCAGGTAGCGGCAGAGCGAGCTCTTCCCCGTGGCGATCGAGCCGGTGACGCCCAGGACCAGCGGCACTAGTACGCCGGCTTCGTCACGCCGCTCGCGCGGAGCTCCTCGGTCGCGGCGGCGTCCAGGCCCAGCAGTTCGGACAGCACCTCGTCCGTGTGCTCGCCGAGCATCGGCGCGCGGTCGATGGGGTTGAGGCCCGGCATGATCATCGCAGGGCGCATCAGTTGCACCTCGCCGGCGACGGGGTGGGGGACGGTCTGCACCAGCCGGCGCTCCTTCAGATGCTCATCCTCGAACAGGTCGAGCGTGTCGAAGACGTAGGAGCACGGGACGCCGGCCGCGCCGAGGATGCGCATCGCCTCGCGCTTCTCGTGCTGCGAGGTCCACGCGGTGATCTGCTCGTAGATCTCGTTGATGTGCTCCACGCGGCCCTCGGCGGTGCAGAAACGCTCGTCGGCAAGCATGTCCGGGCGCTCGATCGCGGAGCACAGCGCGTCCCACATCTGGCTCGTCACCGGGTAGATGAACATCCAGTCGTTCGGGCCGTCGCCCTGGCACTTGTAGAGGCCGCCGGCGGCCCGCCCGCGCAGGTAGCCGTGCCGGCCGGCCGGCGTGGTGCCCCACTTCTCCAGCTCCAGCGTGCGCATGAACATCGTCACGGCTTCCTGCATCGACAGCTCGATGACCTGGCCGTGCCCGGTGCGCTGCTGCTCCACGTACGCGGCGAGGACGGCGATCGCGGCCTGCATGCCGGTGCCGGAGTCGGCGTACGTGGGGCCGACGATGCGCGGCGGGCCGTCCTCGTCGCCGGTCACGGAGAACGAGCCGGCGGCGGCCTGGGCCACCCAGTCGTAGACCATGAAGTCCTTGTACGGCCCGCTGAGCCCGAAGCCCTTCAGCCGGGCGCAGATCAGGCGCGGGTTGATCCGGCGGAGCTCCTCGATGTCGATGCGCAGCGACTCCAGCACGCCCGGTCCGTAGTTCTCCACGAACACGTCGAAGTGCGGCACGAGGTCGAAGAAGATCTGGCGGCCGCGCTCGGTCTTGAGGTTCAGGACCACGCTGCGCTTGTTGCCGTTGTAGTTCATGAAGTACTGCGGGTCCGCGCCGTTGTAGCCCGGCCCCACGTGCCGACCGGGGTCGCCCGTCGGACCCTCGACCTTCACGACGTCGGCGCCCAGCCACGCGAGGTACTGCGTGCACGAGGTGCCCGCTTCGTACTGCGTCATGTCGAGGACGCGCATGCCTTCGAGTGCTGCCATCGGCGTCACCTCAGGGGGAGAGCCCGCAGTCTACCGCAGCCGCGACCGAGCGGCACGAGCGCGCCGACGCTCCCGTAGGAGTGACGTAACGCCGACTCTACGCGCCGGCCCCGCCGAGCAGCGCGAGCGCGCCGGTCTCCTCGATCGCCGCGCCGAGGCGGGCGAGACCGACCTCGTGGACGCGCACCATTCGCACGTTCGGTTGCTCGCCGGCGGCGCCGATCAGGAAGACCGCGAACGCCAGCAGCAGGGCGCGGCGGTAGTCGTCCCACGCCTCGGCGTCCCCGTAGCCCCGGACGCCCCGCACGCGCAGCGCGGCGAGGTAGGTGTCCACCAGGTCGCGCTCGTGCGCACGCCGCGTCGCAGGGTCGAGGTCGAGCCCGAGGAAGTAGCCGATGTCCGTCATCCCGCGGGCGCGGCAGACGAACTGCCAGTCGATCGCCGTGACCACGTCCCGCCGCGAGGCGTGCGGGTCGAAAAACAGGTTGTCCAGGCGGTAGTCGCCGTGGATCACCGTCGCCGGTCCGGAGGCCATGTGCCGGAGCAGGGGGACGTAGCCCTCGACGAGCGCGGGGAGCCCCGCGGCTACGCTCGCGGGCAGCGGCACGAGGTCGCGCGACCGTCCCCAGACGCGCGCCAGGGCGCCGGCGACGCGCTCCGCACGCTCCAGGCCGACGGTCGTCTCGGGCAGCGCGTCGGTCACGGGCGGCGGCGCACCCCACCAGCGCGCGTGCAGCCCCCCGATCGCCTCCAGCGCGGCGCGCGCGTCCTCCACGGTGCAGCCGGCGAGCTGGTCGCCCTGGCGGCGCGGCCAGAGGTCCTCGAGCAGCAGCACATACTCGCCGTCCCCGTCGATCGAGGCGGCGTAGCAGCGCGGCGTGCGCACCTCGGCGGTCGCGGCGAGCGAGGTGTAGAAGGAC
>JBFWQJ010000068.1:0-12621 GCA_050249515.1 Dehalococcoidia bacterium
GCTCACCCCATGACTTCCTACATCTTCGTGACCGGCGGCGTGGTCTCTTCTGTCGGGAAGGGCATCGTCACCGCCTCGCTGGGCCGCATCCTGAAGGCGCGCGGGCTGCAGGTGTCCATCCTCAAGCTGGACCCGTACATCAACGTGGACCCCGGCACCATGTCGCCCTACCAGCACGGCGAGGTCTTCGTCACCGACGACGGCGCCGAGACGGACCTGGACCTGGGCCACTACGAGCGCTTCATCGACGTCGACCTGACGCGCGGCAACTCCACCTCGTCCGGACAGGTGTACGAGGAGGTCATCCGCAAGGAGCGCCGAGGCGACTACCTGGGCGGCACGATCCAGGCGATCCCGCACGTCACCAATGAGATCAAGCGCCGCATCCGCGCCGCCGGCACCGCCCTGAAGGCGGACGTGGTGGTGGTGGAGGTCGGCGGCACCGTCGGCGACATCGAGAGCCAGCCGTTCCTCGAGGCGATCTCGCAGATGCGCTACTCCGCCCCGAAGGCGGAGACGCTCTCGATCCACGTCACGCTGCTGCCGTACATCGGCTCCACGCACGAGTTGAAGACGAAGCCGACGCAGCACTCCGTGCGTGAGTTGCGCGCGTTCGGCATCCAGCCGGACGTGATCGTCGCGCGCTCCGACTTCCCCGTGCCGGAGGCGCTGCGCGAGAAGCTCGCGCTCTTCTGCAACGTCCAGCGCGAGGCGGTGATCCCGCTCCAGACCGCGGACAGCATCTACGAGGTGCCGCTGATCCTCGAGCGCTCGGGGATGGGGTTCATCGTCACCCGCACGCTCGACCTCGGCGAGGCGTCGCCGGACCTCGGCGAGTGGTCGCGCTTCGTGGAGCGGCTGCAGGCGCCGAAGCGCCAGGCGCGCATCGGCATCGTCGGCAAGTACGTTGAGCTGCACGACGCGTACCTCTCGATCAAGGAGGCGCTGGTGCACGCTGGCGTCCACCACGAGGCGGACCTGGACCTGCGGTGGATCCACGCCGAGGATCTGGAGACGAACAGCGCCGAGCAGGTCATCGGCGACGTCGACGGCGTGATGCTCTGCCCCGGCTTCGGTGACCGCGGCCTCGAGGGCAAGATCCAGGCCGTGCGCTACGCGCGCGAGCAGAAGATCCCGTACCTCGGCGACTGCCTCGGCCTGCAGATGCTCGTCGTGGAGTTCGCGCGCAACGTCGCCGGGCTGCCCGAGGCGAACACCACCGAGGCCGACCCGAAGACCCCGTTCCCGGTGATCTCCCTGCTCTCCGAGCAGCGCGAGGTGCACGACCTGGGCGGCACCATGCGCCTCGGCGGCTACGACTGCGCGCTCGTCCCGGGCACGAAGGCGGCCGCGGCCTACGGTGAGGCGGTCGCGCGGGAGCGCCACCGCCACCGCTACGAGGTGAACAACGCGCTGCTGCCGCAACTGGAGCGCGCGGGCCTCGTCGTCGCGGGCCGCGACGTGGAGAGCGGCCTCGTGGAGGTCGTGGAGCTGAAGGACCACCCGTTCATGGTGGGCGCGCAGTTCCACCCGGAGTTCACCAGCCGCCCCAACCGCCCGAACCCGCTGTTCCGCGAGTTCGTCGGCGCCGCGTGCGAGCGCGCCGACCAGCGCATCGCCGCCGAGGGCGCGCCGACCTCGAGCGCCGTCTAGGTGGGACGTGTGGGTGACCGCCTGATCCACTCCGCAGGGGCGTGGGGGCGCAGCCCCCTCGATTCGTTCAGAACCCCTCCCGCGCCGGGAGGGGCAGGGGTGGGCCGCCCCACGAGGGATGCCGCGTGACGCTCTGGCGGCTCCTGCACCTGCTCTCGCTCTGCCTGATGATGGCCGGGGTCGGCGGCACGCTCGTGCCGATCTGGCGCGCGGGGGCGACCGAGCAGATCGAGCGGCGCGTCATGCTCCTCGAAGAGGCGCACAAGAACGAGACGCTGATGCTGCTGCCGGGCACCATCGCGCTGATGTTCAGCGGCTACGCGTGGGCGACGGCCAGCGGCATCAACGTGATCGTGACGTGGTGGCTGGTCGCGCTGCAGGTGCTGACCATGGTCGACCTGTTCATCTTCATCCCGCTCATGGGCGTCGGCCTGCGGCGCGTCCGCTACCTGGCCCTGGCGGCGGAGAAGCAGGGCAAGGTCACCGACGAGCTGCGCGACGCGATGGCGGACAACGTGCCGCTGGTCTTCAGCACCTTGATCGCGATCACCATTCCGTTCATGGTGTGGCTCCCCGTCTTCAAGCCCTTCTAGTCCTGTAGTCCCCCCGGAGCGCCTCGATGCAGATCTTCATGGACACCGCGAACATCGATGAGATCCGCCGCGGCGCCGCGCTCGGCGTGGTCGACGGCGTGACGACGAACCCCTCGCTCCTCGCGAAGGAGGGCGTGGAGTACCGCGACCGCGTCCTCGAGATCGCCTCCGTCGTGGACGGGCCGATCAGCGCGGAGTGCATCTCCACGGAACTCGAACCGCTGCTCGCGGAGGCGCGCCGCGTCGCCGCGTGGCACGACAACGTCGTCGTGAAGATCCCGATGGGCGAGGTGGGCCTGCAGGCGATCTACCGGCTCTCCGCGGAGGGCATCAAGATCAACACCACGCTGATCTTCTCGGCGAACCAGGCGCTCCTCGCCGCGAAGGCTGGCGCGACCTACGTCTCGCCGTTCGTGGGCCGCCTGAACGACGCCGGCCAGGACGGCCTCGCCGTGATCCGCGAGAGCGTCGAGATCTTCGAGAACTTCGACCTCGACTGCGAGGTGCTCGCCGCCAGCATCCGGGGCGCGCGTGACGTCACGGAGTGCGCGCTGGCGGGATCGCACGTGGCCACGCTGCCCTCCGCGGTGCTGTTCCAGATGATGGGCCACCCACTGACGGACAAGGGCATCGAGATCTTCCTGCGCGACGCGCAGAAGTACAGCGCTGTCTAGGGGCTCGAGTGGGCTCGACGCGCGGGAACCCGCGCCGCCCCTGCAGACCTGCGGGCCTCGAGTGGGCTCGACGCGCGGGAGGCGACGTGCGACAGACCAGCGGCCGAGGAAGCCGCGGAAAGCAGTGTTCACCCCCACTTGCCGTGGGGTGGCCGGATTCGCTAGCATGAGGGCCAGCACCACGTTCGTGGCTGCTCCCTCGAACCGCCCCTCGTGAATCCTCAGCGCGCCGGGCGGCGCATTTTTCAGACCGAGCATTCAGACCAGGCACACATATGACGAGTTCTCCGCGTGGACGCGAGTTGGCGTCCGCTGATGCCGCGAATCGACCGCGAGGCCGACGTCCGGGTGGTGGCCGCGGCCGCCCCCGCTCCAGTGGTTCCGGGCGGCCCCCGCAGGCCGACATCTCGCTCGAGGCGATGCCCGACATCGACCCGAACGTCCCCGTCCTCAACATCTCGGAGCTGGAAGACCGGTCGCGCGACGACCTGATCGACCTCGCCGAGGAAGAGTTTGAGATCGAGAACGCGGCGGGCTACGCGAAGAACGAGCTCATCTTCCGCATCCTGGAAGCGCAGGCCGAACGCAACGGCACGATCTTCTCGGGCGGCATCCTCAACATCGTCGATGACGGCTTCGGCTTCATGCGGGGCGAGCGTCTGCTCCCCGGCCCGAACGATGTGTACGTCTCGCAGTCGCAGATCCGCCGCTTCGGGCTCCGCTCCGGCGACTACGTCACCGGCCAGGTGCGCCAGCCGAAGTCGTCGGAGAAGTACTACGGCCTGCTGCGCGTGGACGCGGTCAACGGCATCGACCCGGAGGAGGCCAAGCGCCGCCCCGACTTCGACAGCCTGACGCCGATCTTCCCGAACAAGATGATGCGGCTCGAGACCGCGCAGCACGAGGTCGGCCAGCGCATGGTCGACCTGTTCTCCCCGATCGGCGGCGGCCAGCGCGGCCTCATCGTCTCCCCGCCGAAGGCCGGCAAGACGATGCTGCTGAAGTCGATCGCCCACGGCATCGTGCAGAACCACCCGGAAGCGCACCTGATGGTGCTGCTGATCGGTGAACGGCCCGAGGAAGTCACCGACATGCGCCGCTCCGTGCGCGGCGAGGTGATCGCCAGCACCTTCGACGAGCCGGTGGAGGACCACACCCGCGTCGCGGAGGCCGCGCTGGAGCGCGCCAAGCGGCTGGTGGAGGGCGGCACGGACGTCGTGATCCTGATGGACTCCATCACGCGACTGGCCCGTGCCTACAACACAGCCATGCCCACCAGCGGCAGAACGCTCTCCGGTGGTATGGACCCGATCGCCCTCTACCCGCCCAAGCGCTTCTTCGGCGCCGCGCGCAACACGGAGGAGGGCGGCAGCCTGACGATCATCGCGACCTGCCTCGTGGAGACCGGCTCGCGCATGGACGACGTGATCTTCGAGGAGTTCAAGGGCACCGGGAACATGGAGCTCCGGCTCACCCGGCGCCTGGCGGAGAAGCGCGTCTTCCCCGCGATCGACGTCCTGGGCTCCTCCACCCGCCGCGAGGACCTGCTCTTCGATGCGGACGAGCTGCGCCAGGTCTGGCTGCTCCGCCGCATGGCCTCCATGCTGGAAGAGGATTCCAGCGACGCCGCCGAGCGGATCATCGACCGCCTGGCGAAGACGCCGACGAACGCGGAGTTCCTCGCGACGCTGAAGACGGACGTCATCTAGGCGCCGTCCGGGGCGGCCGCGGGCGCCTGAGCGGCACCGGCGGGCGTCATCGAAATGTCACGGCACAGCGAAGACGGCGGGCGCCAGAAGGTGCCCGCCGTTTCATTTTGTGATGCCTCGGAGGCCTCGATTGTCGCACGATCGTGCGCTACGGGGGTTGCCAAGCGCGCCATAGGCGGTGGTAGGCTACCCAACAGTCAGGTTGGTTGTGAGGGCGCGCACAAACGCGTCTCTCCGGGTGGGGCCGACCAATCAACCGGACGCGCGGCGCATCCCAGCCGGCCGCGCCTCCGACCAACGGAGAGTTCGCCGCAGGGCGGCGAGCGGAAAGAGTGCGCCACGCCGAGGCAACGGTGAGGCGCGCGCCGCAGGGGAGTCCGCTCATCCAGGGAACGATCAACCCCGCGCCGGGGCCGCGACGTAGCCGTCGCCTGCTCCGCGCGAGGATCCATCCCACGGCACTCACGCCTCGCGAGGCACTGCGGCGACCGCTTTCGCAGTTCGGCTTCGTCGCCGCTATTTTCGCCTCCGTCCTGGGACTCGGCTTCTTCCCGATCCAGGTGCCCACCGTCACCACCACCCCCAGCGTGCAGGCCGCGCGCCTCTCGCTCCCCGGCCTCGCCGCCGTTGCGGCCGCCGGCACCTCCGACGCCCTCGTCTCCCGCGCCGTCCCGCTCACACTGGTCGCGCCGGCCACCAACCCGGGCGACGGCATCGTGCGGCCGGCGGAGGCGGTCCCGCGCAACGGCGAGCCGACGCCCGCCGCCGGCGCCGAGGGCGACATCGTCCGCGCCGCCGCCGCGCAGCAGAACGACCGCGTGCCGGTGTTCTTCGAATACAAGGTGCAGGCCGGCGACACCGTCAGCGGCGTCGCCTCGCGCTTCGGCATCCGCTCCACCTACATCACGTGGAACAACGCGGACGTCACCAACGCCAACGCGCTCGCCGTAGGCCAGACGCTGCAGGTGCCCAGCGTGGAGGGCATCATCCACTCCGTCCGCCTGGGTGAGACCGTCTCCGAGATCGCACTGCGCTACGACGCGAACGCGCAGGACATCATCGAGTTCCGCGCGAACGGACTGCAGGGCGACCCGAACCGCCTGCGCGAGGGATCGCAGATCCTCGTGCCGGGCGGCCGCAAGGTGGAGATCGCCGCGACCATCGCGCCGCCGCGCACGCCGGCAGCCGCGGTCGCCGCGGCCACGACGGCCCCGCCCCGTGCGGGCACCCCCGCTGCGGCGGTGTCGGCCAACGTGGTCGTGCCGAACAGCGCGTGGGCGTGGCCCGTGCGCGGCCTGCTCACCTCGCCGTTCGGCCCCTCGCACCCGCTCGGCATTGACGTCGCGATCCCGGTGGGGACGCCGATCGTCGCGGCGGCGGCGGGCACGGTGATCTTCGTCGGCGGCAACCCGTGCTGCTCGTACGGCTACCACATCATCATCGACAACGGCGCCGGCTATGAGACGACGTACGCGCACCTCTCCGGCTTCGCCGTGCAGAAGGGCGACAAGGTCGCCGCGGGCCAGCGCATCGGCACCAGCGGCAACAGCGGCAACTCCACCGGCCCCCACCTGCACTTCGAGCTGCATCGAGGCGGCCGCGTGCAGGACCCGATGCAGTACCTGCCCTAGCCTGACCCGACACGAGCACCAACAGGAGAGCCGCCCCGTGGGCGGCTCTCTTGTTTCTCGGTGCGAGGTCGAGCGGACGATCGCTACGCGCGCGCCTCGAGGATGACGAGACGGCGCTCCTCGGTCGCGCCGCGCCGCGCGATCGTGAATCGGGAGACGGGCTCCTCCGGCTTGAGGGCGAGGGCCTCCGCGAACGCCTTCAGTTCGGAGCCGTCGCCGTCCGGGTTGTAGCCGACCGGGATCGTGATCGTCGGCTCCAGCGCGCGGATCGCCTTCGCGGCGTCCGCTGGCGGCAGCGTGTCCGGCAGCGCGATCGGCACGATCACAATGTCCACGTCCGAGAGCAGGTCCAGCTGCTCCTTCGTCGGCTGCGCGCCGAGGCCACCGAGGTGCGCGACGCGCAGCTCCTCCGCCTCGAAGTGCCAGAGCACGCTGCGCAGTGCCTCGGGCGAATCCGGCAGGCGGCCTTCCGCCTGGCGCAGGCTGGCGCGGACCGCCTCGATCAGCACGCCGCGGATCTCGTACTCGCCGGGGCCGTCCAGCACCATGGGCGCGCCGTCCGTGGGCGCGACGCCGGCGACGCCGTTCCGCATCGGGTCCTGGTGGCTGATGGTGACGATGTGCGCGTCCGGCCGGCCCATGGTGCCACCCACGGACCTGTCGTACGGGTCCATCACCACGGCAGCGGCGCGCGTCCGGATGCGTGTCGCGGCGTGCCCCAGCCAGGTGATGTCCATGTGGCCTCCGAGGACGGTGCAGGGGAGTGCGGTACTCCCGATTCTACCGGGCGGCGCGGGCTGCGGCGAGCCGGAGCGGGATGAGGGCTAGGCGCGGGCGGCGACGCGCGGCGCTTCCCGACCGGCGCGCGGGGCGCGGACGCCCGCCCATTCCATCACCATCGCGCTCCACGAGAGGCCGCCGCCGAACGCGGCCATCAGCACGCGGTCGCCGGGCTTCAGCCGGCCGTCCGCCTCCGCCTCCGCGAGCGCGATCGGGATCGTCGCGCTGGAGGTGTTCCCGTAGCGGTCCACGTTCACGTAGACGCGCTCCATGGGCAGGCCCGTGCGCTCCGCCATGGCGGTGATGATGCGGTAGTTCGCCTGGTGCGGCACGCACAGCGCGATGTCGTCCACGGTGAGGCCCGCGTTCGCGATCGCCTCGGCGGAGGTCTCGACGAGCGCGTTCACCGCGCTGCGGAAGACGGCCGCGCCGTTCATGACGATGTGCGCCTCCTGCGCGAGCGACGCGCCGAAGGGGGTGACCACCGGCGCCCCGGGCGCCCCCGGGGTGCAGGGCCCGCTCGCCCAGAGCAGCCCCGCCTGCGAGCCGTCCGAGCGCAGCAGCATCGCGTCGATGTGCCCCGGTTCGCCCTCGACGGAGCGCTCGACGATCACGGCGCCCGCGCCGTCGCCGAAGAGCACGCAGGTGCTGCGGTCCGTCCAGTCCACGATGCGGGAGAGCGTCTCCGTGCCGACCACCAGCGCGCGCTGGGCGGTGCCGGCGTGGACGAACTGCACGGCGGTGGAGAGCGCGGACATGAAGCCGTTGCACGCGGCGTTCACATCGAACGCGCCGGCGCGGCCCGCGCCCACGGCGTGCTGGATGCGCGTCGCCACCGCGGGGAACATCCCGTCCGGCGTGCACGTCCCCGCGACGACGAGGTCGATCGTGGCGGGGTCGACCTGGGCCGACTCGATCGCGGCGCGGGCGGCGTTCGCGCCCAGCGTGCTGGACGTCTCCTCCGGCGCGGCGACGCGGCGCTGGCGGATGCCCGTGCGTTCGACGATCCACTCGTCGCTGGTGTCCACCAGCTGCTCGAGGTCCGCGTTCGTGACGATGCGCTCGGGGACGTAGCGGCCGACACCGGTGATGCGCGCGCCGAGGCTCATCGGCGACTCCCTCCGGGCGATCCCCGGCGCGGCCCGCGCTCGGGCTCGCGCTGCGGTGCGCCGCGCTCTTCCTCCCCCAGCAGCTGCTGGAGCTCACGCAGGGTGCGATGGTGCAGTGCCTTCACCGCCCCTTCGGTTCGCGCCATGATACGGCCAATCTCGGCATTCGATAGACCGTCGACATATTTGAGCGAGATCAGCTGCTGTCGCTCCGGCGCCAGCGCGCTGATCGCCGCACGCACCCGCGCGATGCTCTCGTTCTGCTCCAGGCTTGCCTCGGGCCCGGGCGTGGAGGTCGGCACCTGCAGCGCCGCGTCCAGCGCCTCCGTCGGCGGGCGGCGGCCGCGGTCGCGATACCAGTTCACCAGCAGGTTGTGGGCGATGCTCATCAGCCACGCGGGGAAGCCCGCGCCGCGCCCGCGGTACTGGTCCAGCCCCGCCAGCGCGCGCACGAAGGTGCGCGAGGTCAGCTCCTCCGCGTCGCTGGGGTTCGAGGTGCGCGAGAGCAGGTAGCGGT
Source organism: Dehalococcoidia bacterium (assembly GCA_050249515.1). GTDB lineage: Bacteria > Chloroflexota > Dehalococcoidia > UBA2979 > UBA2979 > SHYQ01. The sequence goes on from JBFWQJ010000068.1 coordinate 8,667, forward strand.
AGACCCGCGGGGCGTGGGCCTCGTACAGGTCGGAGAAGGCGCTGCGGTCGGGGCGGGCGCCGTCGCCCTCATGGCTGGCGGGCCGCCGGGGGTGCTCGGGCGTGGCGGGGCTCCCTGCTGCGGACACGACGGTGCTCGCAGTATAGGCAGGCGCGCCGGGCAGGCGCGGCCCCCACGCACGGACGAGCCCGGCATCGCCGGGCTCGTCGCTTCCGGTGCGTCTGAGGATCGCGGCCGCGCTACGGGGCGTAGGCGGTGCGGCGCTCCTCGGCGTCCACGCGCGTGGGGGCGAAGACGTTGGCGCGCTCGCGGTGGCCCACCCAGCCGCCGAAGCCGGAGGCCCCCAGCGCCAGCACGAGGCCGATCAGGCTGATCCAGCTGTTGGACTGCGCCTGGTCGTAAAGCGCGCTGGCGTCCGCCGCGCCCGTGACCTGCTGCCCCACGCCCATCGCGGCGTCCAGGTTGCCGGCGACCGCCCCGAGGAGGTTGCCCAGCCCGGCGCCCACGAACCAGAGCATCAGCACGATCGCGGAGACCCCGACCATCATGCCGTTGAGCATCCCGTTGTTGCTGCCGGTCACCCCCGCGGAGTACGCGGCGAACCAGCCGCCGAGCGCGAAGGCGACGAGCGCCGAGACGATGCCCCAGATCGAGGAGGCGGTGCTGAACGTGCCGCCGCCGATCTCGTCCGGCTCGAAGGCGGCCAGGCCGACGGCCAGCCCAAGCACCGTCAGGACGAGCAGGCTCGCGAGGGAGACCGCGACGCCCCCGATGATCGGGCCCCAGCGCACGCGGTCAACGCCGATCGCCGGCCCGGACGGCACCCCCGGCGCGGGGACCGCTCCGGGCGCCGGCCGCTGCTGTGCTTCTCGTCGTTCTGCCATGGATCTGCTCCTTCGATTCCCACCGATCGTCCCGCCCGGGGCATCGAAGGGCGGTGCCGCGCGGCGGTGGCGGGTCGCAGGGGCGTTGCGCGGCCGCCGTTTGGGGAGCCTCGGGGCGTGCGGACGAGAGGAGGGTGGCGGAACTCGACACTGAATCTGGATTGACCCGCCGGGGGTGTTCTGAATACAATTCAGGAGCGTTAGCACTCTCCCATCGAGAGTGCTAACCGGCGAAAATGACCCAACGGAGGTGTCCGGTGCTCACCGAGCGTCGTGCCGCGATCCTGGGCATGGTCGTGAGCGAGTACATCAGCACCGCGGAGCCGGTGAGCTCGCGGGCGATCGTCGCTCGACACCACCTTGACGTGTCGACCGCCACCATCCGGAACGAACTCGCCCGCCTGGAGGAGGACGGCTACATCACGCAGCCGTACACCTCGGCCGGGCGCGTCCCGTCCGACCTGGGCTACCGCACGTTCGTCGAGATGCTGATGTCGGAGGAGCCGGTGGAGGCGCAGGAGCAGCGCACCATCGAGCACCAGCTGCACCAGGTGGTGGGCGGGCTGGACGAGTGGCTCAGCCTCTCCGCCACGATCCTCGCCGGCTCGGTGGGCAACGCCGCCGTGGTCACCCGCCCCCGCGCCGCCGCGAGCCGCATCCGGCATGCGCAGCTCGTGGAGCTGAACCACGACACGGCGCTGCTGGTGGCCGTCATGGACGACGGGCGCGTGCGCCAGCGCATGCTGCCGCTCCAGACGCCCACCTCGCAGGCCCAGCTCACGGACCGGGCGGTGCGCCTGAACGCGCGCATCGAGGGCGCGGACGCGCGGATCGCGCGCGCGGTGGCAGCGGAGCTGACCGACCCGGACGAGGCGAGCACGGTGCGCGCGATCGCCGATCTGATCGATGAGCAGCGCATCGCCGAGGAGACGTTCCTGGACGGGCTCAACGTCGTGCTGCGACAGCCGGAGTTCCTGGACGTGGACCGGATGCTGGAGGCCGTCGCCACGCTGCAGGCGTACCGCGTGCGCCGCGTGCTGGAGCAGGCGATCGACGGCCAGATCGGATCGACGCAGGTCGTGATCGGCCGTGAGCACGGCGACGACTCCATGCAGGAGTGGAGCGTGGTGCTGTCCCGCTACGGCGACCAGGACGCGGTGGGCACGGTGGCCGTGATCGGCCCCACCCGCATGGCGTACCACCGCACCATCCCGCGCGTGCGATACGTCGCCCGCCTGATGAGTCACCTCCTGCACGAGGTGCGCCAGTCGTAGCCGAACCACCGCCGGGCCACCCCGGCAAACCTCGTCCTCCCGCCGTTGGCGCGGCGGGACCGGCGAGTGATCCTGATGTTGAGGAGACCCGATGACCGAGGAACGGAGCGACGCCGTCGCACCGGAGGATGAGTCGCCCGCCGGGGCCGCGGCCGAGAACGAGTCCGCCGCCGAGGAGACCGTGGAGTCCCTCCGCGCCGAGCTGGAGCAGGCCCGTACGCAGCATCTGCGCGCCGTGGCCGACTACCAGAACCTGCAGCGCCGCGCGCAGGAGGAACGCGCCGAGTTCGGCCGCTACCAGCTCGTCGCCAGCCTCCTCAACTTCCTCCCGGTGCTGGATGACCTAGAGCGCGCGGTGGAGTCCCCGCACGAGGACATCAAGGACCACGCGTGGGTGGAAGGCGTGGAGCTGGTGCTCCAGAAGTTCCGCAGCGTGCTGGAGTCCGCCGGCGTCACGGAGATCCTGGCGCTGGGCGGCCCCTTCGACCCCGCGAAGCACGAGGCAGTGGGCAGCGCGCCCGGGCCGGACGGCACCGTGGTGCGCGTCCTGCGCCGCGGCTACGTGCTGAACGACCGCGTGATCCGCGCGGCGATGGTGCTGGTCGGCGACGGCGACCGGGGCGCCTCCACGCCCCCCGGGGCACCGACCGAGTAGCGGCAGACGACACGACCACGCGCCCGCGGCGGGCGCGCCATCCATGCAGTGAACGCCGTCACGCGTGACCAGGGACGGCAGGAGAAGAGGGCCATATGGCAAAGGTAATCGGCATCGACCTGGGGACGACCAACTCCTGCGTCGCGGTCATGGAGGGCGGCGAGCCCCGCGTGATCCCGAACGCCGAGGGGGGCCGCACCACCCCGTCCGTCGTCGCGATCGCGAAGGACGGCGAGCGCCTCGTCGGCACGGTCGCGAAGCGACAGGCGGTCACCAACCCGCAGAACACCGTCTACTCCGCGAAGCGCCTCATGGGACGCAAGTTCGAGGACGAAGAGGTGCAGCGCCTGAAGCGCGTCGCCGGCTTCGCCGTGGTCAAGCGCGACAACGGCGACGCGGGCATCGAGATGGGCGACCGCCAGTACAGCCCGCCCGAGATCAGCGCCATGATCCTCCAGAAGCTGAAGGCGGACGCCGAGGCCTACCTGGGCGAGGCGGTGAACGAGGCGGTGATCACCGTCCCGGCGTACTTCAACGACGCCCAGCGTCAGGCCACGCGCGACGCCGGCCGCATCGCGGGCCTGGAGGTGCTGCGCATCATCAACGAGCCGACCGCCGCGTCGCTGGCCTACGGCCTGGACTCCAAGGCGGAGGAGCTGATCGCGGTCTACGACCTGGGCGGCGGCACGTTCGACATCTCCGTGCTGGAGATCGGCGACGGCACGTTCCAGGTGAAGGCGACCAACGGCGACACGTTCCTCGGCGGCGACGACTTCGACAACGTGCTGATCGAGTTCCTGGTCGCGGAGTTCAAGCGCGACCAGGGCGTGGACCTGGCGCAGGACCGCAGCGCGCTGCAGCGCCTGAAGGAGGCGGCGGAGCGCGCGAAGATCGAGCTCTCCTCCGCGCAGCAGACGGAGATCAACCTGCCGTTCATCACCGCGGACGCCTCCGGGCCGAAGCACCTGGTGATGAACCTGACGCGATCGAAGTTCGAGCAGCTCGTCGGCGACCTCGTGGACCGCTCCATCGAGCCGGTGAAGCAGGCGCTGAAGGACGCGGGCGTCTCGCCCAGCGACATCGACGAGGTGGTGCTGGTGGGCGGCATGACGCGCATGCCGCTGGTGCAGCGCAAGGTGCAG
>JBFWQJ010000069.1:0-12301 GCA_050249515.1 Dehalococcoidia bacterium
CGCTCCCCCGGGAACGAGCGTGCTGCGCACCTCGGGACGCGCGGGAGTCGTGCATCGGACTTTCCGCATCCTCTGACCCCCTCACCCCTTGCGGGCAGGGCGGGGTGCGGGCTCCGATTGCGGGCCGTTATGCGGTGGCTAGCAGGGCGGCCCCACCCCCTGCCCCCTCCCCGGCGCGGGGAGGGGGATGACAGGCGAGGGCTTCGCCCTCGCGCTCCCCCGGCACCGAGCGTGCTGCGCACCCCGGGACGCGCGGGAGTCGTGCATCGGACGTTCCGCATCCTCTGACCCCCTCCCCCCTTGTGGGGGAGGCGGGGGTGGGGGGCTCCGATTGCGAGCCAGCGATCGAGTGACAAGCAGGGCGGCCCGACCCCGGGAAGCCAGCGTGCCGCGCCCCTCGGACGGACAGGCACGGAACCGGAATGCCGAGGTCGGTCAGCGCCCGCGCGGCTCCCGAGGCGCGCCCCCGAAGTGCGCCGCCACCACCTCGCGGGGCGTGTAGCGCAGCACCACCCACAGCGCCGCCGCCACGATGAGGATGTCGTCCGCCTGCCCGAGCACGGGGATGAAGTCCGGCACGAGGTCGATCGGGCTGGCAAGGTAGATGAGCAGCGGCACCGGTAGCAGCCGCACGAACCAGGGCACGCGCGGGTCTCGCGCGAGCCCCCACACGGCGCGGGCCGCGCCCTGCCAGCCGAGGCCCTCGATCACCTCGATGAACTCGCGCACGCGCCGGTCGCGGGCGGCAAGCACCCCGCCGCCTCCCAGGACGAGCAGCACGACGAGGACCAGCGCGAGGACAAGGAGCCAGGACATGGACGTCCTCGCCGCGGCCGCCCCTACAGGTTGAAGAGGATGTTGATCACGTCGCCGTCCTGGACGACGTAGCCCTTGCCCTCGGTGCGGAGCTTGCCGGCCTTCTTCAGCTCGCCGCTGGAGCCCTTCGCCGCGACCACGTCCTCCCAGCGGGCGACCTCGGCGCGGATGAAGCCCTTCTCCAGGTCGCTGTGGATGCGGCCCGCGGCCTCCGGGGCCGTGGCCCCCTTCCGCACCGTCCACGCACGGCACTCGTCGTCACCGGCGGTGAGGAAGGACTGCAGCCCCAGCAGCTCGTAGGCGGCGACGATCGCGCGGTCGAGGGGCGACTCCGGCGGCAGGCCGAGGTCCGCGCGGAACGCCTCCGCGTCCGCGGGCTCCATCTGCGCGAGTTCCGCCTCGATCTTCGCGCAGAGCGCGGCGACCGCGACGCCCGGCTCCTCGTACTTCGCGCGGAACTCCGCCTCGGTCGCGGCCGCCTCGCCCAGGGCGTCCTCGCCGATGTTCACGATCAGCAGCACGGGGAGACGCGTGATGAACTGGTAGTTCCGCAGCTCCTTCTCCTCGGTGTCGTTGAACGACATCGAGCGGAGCCCCTGCCCGCCTTCGAGGTGCGCCTGCATGCGCTGCAGCAGCTCCTTGTGGCGCTCCATCTCGCCGCGCTGCGCCGCCGGCATCGACCGCATCTCGGAGTCGAGGCGCGTGATGCGCCGCTCGATCAGCCCGAGGTCGACGAACGTGAGCTCCAGGTTGAGCGCCTCGACGTCGCGGTGCGGGTCCACGGTCTCGTCCGGGTGGGGGACGCTGTCGTCGGCGAACGCGCGCACCACGTGCACCAGCGCGTCCATCTTCGCGATCTCCGCGACGAACTGCGCGCCGGGGCCCTCGGTGCCGAAGCCGGCGACCGGGTAGTCCACCCAGCGGATCTCCGCGTAGGTCGTCTTCTTCGTCTGGTAGACCTCCGACAGCGCGTCCACGCGCGGGTCCGGCACGTGCACCATGCCCACGTTCGGCTGGTTGCCGGACGAGTACGCCCCCACCTGCGCCGTCCCCCGCGTCACCGCGTTGAACAGCGAGGTCTTGCCGCTGCGAGCCTTGCCGATGATGCCGAGATCCATGTGTCCGTCCTCGCCCCCCAGTCTCGCGGCGCGGCGGCGAGGGGGCAAGGTGGCGGCACGCCGGGTCGATCCGCTACGGTGCGGCGCATGACTGACGCCGGACTGCTGATCATCGGCATCGTGCTCGCCGCCGTTGGCGGCGAGTTGTTTGTGCGCGGGGCCGTCGGGCTCGCCGCGACGCTGCGCGTGCCCCCGGGGATCATCGGCGCCACGGTCGCCGCCTTCGCCACCTCGTCGCCGGAGCTGGCAGTGGGGGTGAACGCCGCGCTCGCCGGGACGCCCACGGTGTCCGCCGGCGACGTGCTGGGGAGCAACGTCGCGAACATCGCGCTCGTCCTCGGCGCGATGTTCGTCTTCGGCGCGGTGCGCGTGGACCGGCGCGATGTCCGCCGCGACCTGCCGCTGACGATCGGGGCCCCGCTCACGCTGGCCCTGCTGATCTGGGACGGCCACCTGTCGAGGATCGACGCCGGCATCCTGATCACCGCCTTCCTCGCGTGGCTCGCGCAGACGGTGATGCAGGCGTGGCGCGAGCGCGACCACACCGCCGAGGTGCTCGGCACGACGCCCGGCCGCGCGGTCTGGCTGTCGCTCGCGGGAGTGACGCTGCTGATCATCGCGGGCCGGCTGGTGGTGACCGCCGCCGAGGGCATCGGGCACGCGTTCGGCCTCGACCCGTTCGTGGTGGGCGCGACCATGGTCGCGTTCGGGACGTCCGTGCCGGAGCTGGCGACCGTGATCATGGCGCGCGTGCGCGGGATGGACGAGCTGGGCGTCGGCACCGTCCTGGGCAGCAACGTCTTCAACACGCTCTGGATCGTCGGCGTCGTCGGGATGATCGCGCCGTTCGACATGGCGCTGGACGAGGTGCATGTCGCGGTGATCGCGGGCACGCTGGGCGCGCTGCTGCTGATCCCCGGGCGCACGTGGACGCTGGGCCCGGTGCGCGGTGTGCTGCTGCTGCTGCTCTACTTCGGCTACACGGCGATCATCGTGCAGACCGGCGCGGCGTAGCGCGCGCTACTCGTCGCGGTCGTCCGAGCGGCCCTCGTCACCGTCCGCAGCATCCTCGGCGTCCTCGCGCTGGTACTGCTCGCGCATCGCCACGCCGATGGCGACGCCCATCGCGATGCCCACGGCCAGCCCGGCGGGCCCCATCGCCGCCATCAGCCCGCCGCCGATCGCCACACCGATCGCGATGCCGACCGCCAGCGCGGAGTCAGCGCGCTGCTTGCGGTGCTCCCGGTCCCGCTCCTGCTGCTCGTCCATGCACCCAGCCTACGCGCCCATACCGGGGGGCGACGCGCACGGCTGCCGTCAGAGGAGATCCGCCCAGAGTCGGGCTGCCTCGTGCGATATGTCCGGTGCGCCCGAGTGCTCGACCGCTACGGGAGCGACGCTTCAACGAGGTCCACGATCTCGTCAAGCGGGATCGTGAACACACCACCCCGGTCGTCCTTCCAGGTGCGGTAGCCGAGTTCGAAGGGGCCCCGCTCCAGTTCCCCGTGCGCGAGGGCAAGAACACTTCCGGCCAGTGCCGCGCGCGACACCGGCAGGTGCGGGAGCATTGTCTCCGGGCTGCCTCGTCGGGGGTTCGGGACGGAGACGTTCTGCACCTGGATGTGAAACACCGGACCTTCACTGCCTTCGTCAATCGCTCCGATGAGGAGAACGGAGCCCTCCTCGCCCGGCCTCGCCCGATAGCTCCACGCTTGACCGACCTCGAACGCCGTTGACGCGTCTCCCGTCACCGTATTGCCCTCCGTGCGCCCTTGGCTCGCGCATCCAGCGACGAGCACCACGACCGCAACCAGCAGCGTGACCCTCCTCATTGCGTCTTCCCGAACGGGCAGCGATCGAGGAGCGCGCAGTCGCCGCAGAGCGGCGTCGTCTTGCGGCAGATGCGCTGGCCGTGACGCACGATGAGCGCGTGCCACTCGTTGAGCGTCCACACGTCGTCCTCGGACGCGCCGAGGAGGCGCAGGAAGTACTCGCGGTAGACGTCGTAGCGGCGCGGGCCGGGCGGGCGGCCGAGGCGCTCGAACAGGCGGTAGGCGTACGCGTCGACGACGAACGTGGGGCGGCGCGCCGCGTACAGCGTGATCGCGTCCGCCGTCTCCGGGCCGATGCCCCAGATCGCGAGCAGCCGCGTGCGCACCTCGTCCGCCGTGCCCGCGAGCAGCGCGTCGATGTCGCCGCCGTGCTCCTCCACCACCACGCCCGCGAACGACTGCAACTTGCGCGCCTTCACGCGGAAGTGCCCGGAGGGTCGCACGAGGTCGCCGAGCGCGTCCTCCGGCACCTCCAGGATCGCCTCGCAGGAGAGCAGGCCCGCCTCCCCGAGGTTCTCGAGCGCCGCCGCCGCGCCGCGCCACGAGGTGTTCTGCGTGAGGATCGCGCCGAGGCAGATCTCCAGGCGCTGCTCCGGGCCCTCGGTCGCCGCGGTGGGCCACCACTGCTGCTCGCCGTGCTGCGCGAGGAGCGCGTCGTACACGCGGCCCAGTTCACGCTTCGTGAACGGCTTCGGCGACGCGGCGTGCTCGCCTCGGCGCGGCGTCTCCAGCCCCGTCGGTCCCGCCTGCAGGCGCCCGCCCGCACTCCTCGACGTGGCCCGCGCACCGCTCGCGCCGCGCGGGCTCACGCGGCGGCCCCGGCGGGCGTACGATCGAGGCGCACGAGCGGAGGCTGACGATGGTCGACCGACTGAAGGCGCTCAAGACGCCGTGGCTCACCCCGGCGGCGGTGATGCTGCTGCTGTTCGGGTCGCTGATGCTCAACAACTGGGCAGTGGTCGTGGTCGCCGCCGTGCTGCTCGTCCTCGGGCTGCTGTCCTACCCGCAGCAGCGCGTGCGCGGCGGCCTCGCGGCGCTCATCGCGATGGCGATCGCGGTCGGGCTCGTCGTGCTGCTGAACTCGATCCGCTAGCACGAGGGCTACCCGCCCGCCCACTTCGGCAGCGTCGCCTTCGGCTCCGCGTCGTAGAACGCGATGTACGGCTTCACGTCCAGCACCGGCGTCCCGTCCACGAGGTCGAGCCCCTCGAGGCGCAGCGTCGCGCCCTCGATGCCGAGCAGGCGGCAGACCGTGACGCTGATCGGGTTCGGGCGCGCGCCCCGCAGCGCCAGCGCCCCCTGCAGCGGGTAGCGGTCGTCCCCGCTCGGGTACGCCTGCCGCCGCTCGCGCAGCGCCTCCGGGATCTGGTCCAGCCACCCGACGACGATGACGTGCGAGTAGTCGCGCAGCCCCAGCAGCGCGGCGTCGAGGTCGGGCGCGCCGTCCAGCACCACCTCGGACCGCACGCGCGACCAGTCCTGCCGCGCGGGTTCGCGCTCGGCGCTGATGACGCGGCCGATCGGGGTGAGGGTGATGGGCTCCACGCGCCCATTCTACGGGCCCGCGCGGCCCCCACGGATCGGCGCGTCCATGCGAGGATCGAGGCGCGCACGAGAGCCCTCGCGCGCCTCGACGGCGTGGGCCGCGCGATGGGCGCGCACACGCCGCACGGCGGCCCGCTACGGGCCTGCCGGGTGCGGCAGCACCGTAGATATATGGTACGATCGGAACGTGCCCGAGGCCGCATCGATCCCCAATCCTCGGCGCGACGACTGCGGTTCGTGACGCTCCGAGTTGCGACGCACCGAACTGCGACGCACCGAACAAACGCACGCGACCCGCTCCGCATCGCCGGAGGGGCGCCGAGTGATTGAGGCCGTATGACGACGACAGCGCCGAAGGGTGCGCAGGCCTACACGGCCGACAGCATCCAGATCCTCGAGGGCCTCGAGGCGGTGCGCCGCCGACCCGGCATGTACATCGGCTCCACCGACCAGCGCGGCCTGCACCACCTCATCTACGAGATCGTCGACAACGCCGTCGACGAGGCGATGGCCGGCTTCTGCACCCGCATCGAGATCACCATCGAGCCGGACGGCCACGTCCGCGTGACGGACAACGGCCGCGGCATCCCCGTCGGCAAGCACGCGAAGACGGGCCTGTCGGGCGTGGAGACGGTGTTCACCGTCCTGCACGCCGGCGGCAAGTTCGGCGGTGGCGCGTACAAGGTGTCCGGCGGCCTCCACGGCGTCGGCGCGTCCGTGGTCAACGCGCTGTCCGAAACGCTTGAGGTGGAGATCCACCAGGGCGGCGCCGTCTACACGCAGACCTACGAGCTCGGCGTGCCGAAGGGCGGGCTCAACAAGGGCAAGCAGAAGGTCGACGACACCGGCACGATCGTCCGCTTCCTCCCCGACCACACGATGTTCGAGACGCTGGACTACGACTTCGAGATCCTGTCGCAGCGCTTCCGCGAGATGGCCTACCTGACCAAGCAGCTGTTCATCAAGTTCACGGACCTGCGCGGCGACGGCCAGGAAGCCTCGTACTACTTTGACAGCGGCATCGAGGCGTTCGTGCGCCAGATCGGCCGCACGCGCTCGCCCCTGCACCCCGACCCGATCTACGTGACCATGGACACGGACGAAGCGAGCGTCGAGGTCGCGATCCAGTACAACTCCTCCTTCGGCGAGGTGGTGCACTCCTTCGCGAACGCGATCAAGACGATCGACGGCGGCAGCCACGTCACCGGCTTCCGCACCGCCCTCACCAGCGTCCTGAACGACTACGCCCGCAAGGCGAAGATCCTGAAGGACGGCGACCAGAACCTCACCGGCGACGACGTGCGCGAGGGCCTGGCGGCCGTCATCTCCGTGAAGCTCAGCGAGCCGCAGTTCGAGGGCCAGACCAAGACCCGCCTGGGCAACCCCGAGATCAAGGGCATGGTGGAGTCCGCCGTCCGCCAGTCGCTCGGCCAGTACCTGGAGGAGAACCCCTCCGTCGGCCGCCGGATCATGGACAAGGCGCTCACCGCCGCCCGCGCCCGCGAGGCCGCCCGCAAGGCGCGCGACCTCGTCCAGCGCAAGGGCGTGCTGGAGGGCTCCAACCTCCCGGGCAAGCTGGCGGACTGCTCCGAGAACGACCCCGAGCAGTGCGAGCTCTACATCGTGGAGGGTGAGTCGGCCGGCGGCTCCGCGAAGGGCGCGCGCGACCGGCGCACGCAGGCGGTGCTGGGCCTGCGCGGCAAGATCCTCAACGTGGAGAAGGCGCGCCTGGACAAGATGCTCGAGAACGAGCAGGTGCGGAACATCATCACGGCGCTCGGCACGGGCTTCGGGCAGGACTACAACGGCGAGAAGTTGCGCTACCACAAGGTCGTGATCATGACGGACGCGGACGTGGACGGCGCCCACATCCGCACGCTGCTGCTCACGTTCTTCTACCGCTTCATGCCCCAGCTGATCGAGGGCGGCTACCTCTACATCGCGCAGCCGCCGCTGTTCTCCGTCACGCGCGGCCGCAACATCACGTGGCTCTTCAACGAGAAGGCGCTCACGGACTACCAGACGCAGCACGGCACGTCCGGCTACCACCTCCAGCGCTACAAGGGCCTCGGCGAGATGAACGCGGAGCAGCTCTGGGAGACCACGATGAACCCGGCCAACCGCGTGCTCCTGCGCGCCGAGGTCCACGACGCGGAGGACGCCGACTCGCTCTTCACGATGCTGATGGGCGACGAGGTCCCCCCGCGCAAGAAGTTCATCACCACCCACGCCCTCGACGCGAAGTTGGACGTGTAGCGCTCGACGGCACGCAAACAACGACGACGCCCGGCGATGAGCCGGGCGTTTTCGTCACGGGTAGTCGAACAGGAACCAGCCGACCGCGTCAGGTGGGGGTTCGCCGCGGGGGCTCTCGACCTGAGCCGTCAGCTGGACGCACAGGCCAGAGAGCGCCGGATCAGGCGGCACGAGGAGGCTGATCACGAACGATCCGTCGCCCTCCACAACAGCTCTCCGGCTAAGGAAAGAGACACCATCACCCCAGTTCACGCTGAGATGGCCCCACACCTCAGCGCCCGGAGGAATCGGTTCTGGGAGGTGGCCTCGGACGAACCACGGTTCTCCAACCCGGGGAGCCCCATCGCCAACCATCCGCACCCCGGGCGAGTCAACCGACTGCTCCGGAGTGTCAGGTAGCTCCGAACAACGTGCCGGGGTGAGGTTCCCGGTCACGACGAATGGGCGGGCCCAGACCACACGACCTTCGGCACGAACAGCAACGCGCATACACCACTCACCCGACCGCATTCCAGGCATGGAGAAGGTGCCGACGAGCACGCCGTCTTCCCGCACGGTCACGGCCGTCGAGGCGTACAACGGCGATCCGTGCGGCGGCCAGCCACGACGAAGCTCGATGTCGTATGTCCCTGCTTCCACGCCGGCACCCCGTACGGTCACAACGTCACCTCGTCTCGGTGATGACGGCTCCAGGGTGAGCCCAAACGGACTAGGCAATTGCGCTGTGATCTCGTCGCACCGTTCGCTCTGGGTAGGAGCAGCGCTGCGCGATTCGGGCGTTGGATTCGGCCGCTGCGTTGGAGTAATCGCCGGCATCGCCGCCGTGACCGACGCACTCACCCGCTCCGCGCGGTGATCCACGCATCCCGCGAGAATCATCGCCGCCACCGAAAGCACGAACAGCCCCAGTCGCATGCGAGCCTCCTGCGCTGCCGCCGCTACTCCCGCACCGGGAACCCAAGCGACTGCACCCCCACGCCGTCCAGCACGAGCATCGCGCATTGTCCCGCGACGACGGGCGGCATGGGGAACGTCGCGCGGAGACGGCCGTCCGAGGCGACCGTGACGTCGATGCTCACATCGCGCTGGTGGGGCGTCATCAGCGTGATCGTGCGCGGGCCGGGCGGCAGGCGCTCCGCCGTCACCGTCACCACTTCGCCGCGTCGAGGCGACACCGGCGACATCTCCAGCAGCGGCAGCCCGGAGTCCTGCAACGTGGAGTTCTGGATGTCGCACTCCGCACGCGGGAGGCTCGGCGCGACGGTCCCGGCCTCGGCCCGCGGGGTGGCGTAGCCCGCGCCCGGGGCGAACGTGCGCGTCACCTGCGCGACCGGCACGGGCGCCTCGCCGCACCCGGCGAGCAGCACCGCCGCCGCGAGCGCGAGGAGCAGCGCCGCGCGCATCCTCGTTACCCCCAGCGCGCGAGGAGCGTGGGCAGCGACGACGCGAGCAGCGCGGCCCCGGAGGCCGTGAGGCACGTCAGCACCACGCGGCGGAAGGCGACCTCGGACAGTCCGATGTAGACGCGCATGCCGATCAGCGCGGGGACGAACATCGCCACGATCACAATGCCGAGCGTCGGGAGCACCTCGGGCGTCACGCGGCCGGCGACCACGAGCGCCGTGCCGCTGAGCGCGAGGATGACGAGGTTGAAGTTCTGCACCACCGCGCGCGCGTGGTCGCGGTCGTACTGGCGCAGCGTGGTCCACAGCGTCGGGATCGCCCCCGCCGACCCGACGATGCCGCCCAGGACGCCGCCGGCCAGCCCCACCGCCCCGTTCGCCGGCGCGCCCAGGTCGGGGACGCGCGGCAGCCGCGTGGCGAACAGGATCGCCGGGCACCACGTCACCAGCAGCCCGCCCAGCAGCGCCTTGAACAGCGGCACGTCCAGCATCGGCAGCACGGCGGTGCCGATCGGCACGCCGATCACGCCACCGACGAGGAACGGCGCGAGGAGGCGGAAGTCCCAGCCTCGGCGCACGCGGATCGCCGCCGTGATCTGCCCGGCGAGCCCGCCGAGGATCGCCAGCGTCGCCGCCAGCACCGGCTCGACGCCCCACGCCCAGAACGACAGCGAGACGAGGCTGAACGCGAACCCGGACAGCCCCTGCACGAAGCCGGCCACCGCCGCACCGAGGATCAGGATGCCGAGCGCCTCGTCCATTCGCGGCACTATACGCCGCGCACCGACTCCGGCCCCCTCCCCCCTTCGCGGGCAAGGGTGGGGGGCTCCTACTCACGCGCCTCGCCCGCGGGACGACCGCCGCGCCGGGGGCTCTGCCTCCGCCTCCGCGCGCGCTATCCTCGACGCATGACCACGAACCCCACCGGTGACGCCAGCCAGCGCTTCTTCGTCGAGTTCGACCCCACCCCCGCGGAGCCGTGCCCCGTGGCCTTCGAGGGCGACCCGGTGATCGTGCTGTTCTTCCAGTCGTGGGCGTACAGCCTGGACTTCGGCGGGACGCACGAGCTGGCGCAGGCGGCGCAGTACCTGAAGACGAAGCGCAAGGTCGACCTGCGCCCGCTGCTGAAGTACGCCGACCGCGACGTGGAGACCCCGAACGACCAGCGCGAGCTCGACCGCTCCTGGCAGCCGGCGGGCGACCTCGCCGCCTGCGCGCGCACCGTCGCCGAGGCGTGGACCGCGCCCGACGACACCCTCGCGCCGCTCACCGCCGGCTACGAGCACCTCGCCCCGCGCCTCCTCGAGCTGGCCGCCATGTGCGACTGGGCCGCGGCGAACGACGCGCAGGTGCGCATGTCGTTCCTGCTCGACACGCCGGAAGCACGCGCCTCGCGGCCCGCGGGGTACTAGGGGTCAGGGCATCAGAAACGGGCGCGCGATATACACCGGCTGGACATTCGGCAGCCCGCGCAGCAGCACAACCACACAGTATCCGGATGGAAAATTGCCCACTCGCATTGCCAATCGGGCGCTCCCATCGGCCCCGATCTCGATCTCATCCCCCCGTGAACCTCCCTCGCCCCAGACCAACCCCATGAGAACCTCATAGCGTCCCGGGCGGAGGCCTTCGCCCGAGATAGTCACCATCTCGTCCGCCCGCGGGCTTGCTGGGGATAGCGTGAGCGTCGGATGTTCGCGAAACACGGGGAATGGATCCCGGCTCATCGCCTCGCACTCGGAGCGGCGCGATTCAGCCGTACGCGGTGTGGGCGTCGCACGGGGATCCGGTAACCTGAATGTGTCCCAGAAATGGTCCCGCCGCACCTCCTCTATTGTCCTGGTGACAATGGGCGTCGCCGTCGCCTTTGCCTCCGGCCGCGCGCGGTGATCCTCGCACCCCACGAGGAGCACGAGCGCTGCCGCCAGCGCGGCGAAGCGCACGACGCGGGTCATGCTCGCCCCCACCGTCGCCACGCGAGGCCGGCGAGGCCGACGAGCAGCGGCGGCGTGAAGAACCACGGGATGCGGTCGGCGAACCAGCGCGGGAGGAAGATGTCAGTCACCTGGCCGCTCTCCGCACCCAGGTCCTCCGCCACCAGCCGCAGCGGGCAGCGGAATCCCCACCCGACGAAGATCACGCACTCCCCGACCGCCGTCACCAGTGCCACCTTCGTCCACCTCGACGGGCGTCCGGTCACGCCGGCGTAGCAGACCTGCACGATGCTCACCGCGACGCTGAGGAAGATCGCGGAGTGCACCGACTTCACCACGAAGATCGCGAGCCGTGTGCTCGTGGGCAGCGCCGCCATCCCTCGTCCTCCGCTCGCCGTCACCCCGTGCGCGTGACACGATACGTCGCATGACGACGCCCGCGATCCCCGACCACGCCGAGCAGGCCGCGCGGCACGAGGAGTACGAGCGCTGGCTGCGCTCCGGGACGCCCTCCGCCGCGGTGTTCCGCTGGTTCATGGGGCCGGGGCAGTGGGCCGCGAACACCGCGCTCTACCGCCTCGCCGAGGGCCTGAAGCTCGACCACACGACGAAGCTCCTCGACATCGGCTGCGGGCGCGGGGGGCTGCTGCGCGCGCTGGACGACCAGCTGGGGATGGACACGCCCCCGGTCGGCCTCGACTTCTCGCGCGCGATGCTCGGCATGGCGCGGCGCGACGAGACGAGCCCGCAGCGCGACGCGCGCTACGTGGAGGCGAGCGCGGTGGCGTTGCCGTTCCGCGACGCGACGTTCAGCCTGGTGACGTGCGGCTACGTAGTGAAGCACCTCAACGACGACGAGGTGCGCGCGCTCTTCTACGAAATCGGCCGCGTGCTGGAGCCGGGCGGGCTCGCCGTGGTCTGGGAGTTCGGCCCCACCGGCAACGCGCGCCTGGACGCATGGAACGCGAAGGTGGTGTCGAGGGGCGTCGCGCAGCCTCGACTGCGGTCGAGCGCGACGCTGCGCCGGCTGGCGACGGACGTCGGCTTCCCGTTCTCGCGCTTCGCGGACCTGCGGCCGTTCCTGCTGCCGCCCATTCCGCGCGCCTCGATCATCGTCGGCCGCCCGCCCGAGGGCTTCGACCTGTCGAGGCTGTAGCGGCGCACGCACGCGAGTGACGCTCGCGTGATTGAGCGGGGCGGCCCATCCCCCCTGCCCCCCTTCCCGTCGCGGGAAGGGGGGATGAGAAGCGAGGGCTCCGCCCTCGCGCTCCCCCGGGACGAAGGCGCCTTGCGCTTCGGGGATACTCGACCCCCTGTCGACGGTCGAAGCGACCAGCCTGACGTTCGCCGCCCGGATAACGGTTGCTGTCTGTCAGATTCCGCCGGGGTGTGGGGGC
>JBFWQJ010000070.1:0-12237 GCA_050249515.1 Dehalococcoidia bacterium
CTGAGCAGCGCGTCCAGCTTCGAGCGCGCCGCGGCGACGGACTGACGGGCGGTCTCCACCGCGCCGCCGGAGTTGCGGTACGTCGTGTTCGCCTGCAGCACCGCGACGGCGCGCTGTCCCAGGTCGCCGCGCGCGTCGCCCGTGCGCGACTGGAGGAACGAGGCGAGCGCCTCGGTCGTGTCGGCGCTCAGGGGCGCCTCCGGCGCGGCGCAGGGGACGGGGATGCCCTGTCCGGGCGGCAGCGCGCATGCGTTGCCGATGGCGCCGAAGAGCAGCGCGCGGTTCGTCTCCACCGCCGCCTCGCTGGAGGCGAGCGTCGTCTCCGCGGCGGCGAGCGCGGCGCGGGCGGTCGCGAGGTCGTTCGCGTCCGGGTCACGGAGTCGGGCGAGCTTCGCCTCCGCGGCGGCGAGGACGGCCCGGGCACCCTCGATGTCCGTGGGGCGCGCGCCCTGCGCGAGCTGCGCGCGACGGGCCTCGGCGGCCCGCAGGTCGGCCTGCGCCTGCTGGAGCTGCGCGGGGAGGGCGTCCGCGGTCAGGCTGCCCACCCGCTCGCCGGCGCGGACGGCGGTGCCCACGCCTGGCGTGAGGCTGGTGAGCGTCCCGGCCGTGAGCGAGGTGACGGTGGCCTGCTGCGGCGCCTGGACGAGTCCGGTGTACGCCAGTTCCGCACGCACGCGGCCGGGTGCCACCGTCATCACGTCCACCACGGGGCGGTAGGCCGCCTCCGCCTGCGTCTGCGACAGTTCACGCACGCCGAGCACGGCGGCGATCAGCAGTCCGATCACCGCGCCGATGGCGCCGCTGATCACGAGCGGCGACCGGCTCAGGGGCGGTGTGGCGGGGACGGAGGCTTCCAAGCGGCTGGGGCTCCTCGACGTGGGCTTATTGCGCCCGCGATTGCGTCGGGACTATACAACCTCCGGTCGAGAGCGGCTCCCGCCGCGCGCGGCGTGCTCGGCCGAGGAGTGGCATGCACCGAAAACTGCCCTGGTGGATCCTCGTCGGCTGGGCCGCGCTTGTCGCGGGCGCGGTGCCGCTGCTGCTGTGGGGACTCCTCGCCGGGTTCCGCTACGCGAACGACTGGTCGAGCGTGGTGAGCGCGACGAGCGCGAACGTCTCCGGCGACTTCGTCACGGTCGCCTCCGTGAACGCGGGGCGCGTCGCGGTGCTGCGCGCGGCCACCGGCGCCCGCGTCCGCGAGGGCGAGACGCTGGCCGAGGTGGAGATCGCCGCGCCGGTGCGCACCACCGCCGGGGGGACGCCCGTGATGGCCTTCCTCGGCTCCACCGACCAGCAGGTGGCGACCACGGCGCCCGTGGACGGCCTCGTCGCCTCGGTGCTCGTGACGGAGGGTTCCGCGGTCGCGGCGGGGCAGGCGATCGTCCGGCTCATCGATCCCACGCACCTGCGCGTCACCGCGTACGTGAGCGAGGCGGACGTCGCGCGCGTGCGCTCCGGCCAGGAGGCCGAGGTCTACATCGCGGCGATCGACCGCACGCTGCGCGGCGTCGTGCAGGCGGTCGTCCCGGCCGCCTCGGGCGCGTTCGCGACGCCCTCTGCGACGGGGGCGGAGCCGAAGGCCCCGGCCGCGCCGGTGTTCCCGGTGCTGGTGCGGCTGGACCTGGCGGAGTACCCGCACCTGCTGGGGAGCAGCGCCGAGGTGAGGATCCACCTCCGATGAGCGTGGTGGCGACCGATGGCGCCGCGGGACGACTCGCCCGCATGCTCTCATTCGGCCGCCTGCTCCGCGTCACCGGTCTGCTCTTCGGGGCGATCGCGCTGATGCTCGTGGGCAACGCGCCCGCGCAGACCGTCGTCGTGTTCGTCGGCATGCTCGGGGTCGCCGTCGCCGCCGCGGTGGTGGCCGGGGTGCGCGAGGTGCGCATCGCCGATGCGGCCCTCCCGCCGGTCGAGGTGACGGGGCCGTGGCACGCGCCCATGTCGCGGTGGTCGCACCGCACCTTCGGCGCGCTGGAGGACCACAACTTCCGCCCGCTGTTCCTCGGCAACATCGCGCAGTTCAGCTCGATGCAGATGCAGCTCGTGGTGCGCGGCTGGCTGGTGTTCGACCTCACCGGGTCGTTCGCAATGCTGGGCACCATGGCGCTGGCGAACGCGGTGCCCTCGCTCATCGTCTCGCCGATCGGCGGCGTCGTCGCGGACCGCGCGACGAAGAAGACCGTGATCCAGTTGGCACAGGCCTACAACGCCGTGAACGCGATCCTCCTCGCCATCCTCGCGGCGGGGATGTTCGGGCTGGAGCTGCACTTCTGGCACCTGTTCCTCAGCGGCTTCTTGCAGGGGTGCGTGAACTCGATCATGCAGCCCTCGCGGCAGGCGATGATCTCGGACGTCGTCCCGCGCGAGCGGCTGATGAACGCGATCGGCATCAACTCCTCCGGGCAGACGTTCATGCAGCTCGTCGGCCCGGGCATCGCCGGGTTCGTCATCTACTCGCAGGGCCCGGCCGTCGTGTTCCTGATGATGGGCCTGATGTACGTCGCCGCGATGGTGTTCACCATGGGCCTGCCGGCGAAGCCGCTCTACAGCTTCCAGCGGGGCGAGCGACCGGGCGGTCGAGGCGGCCACGGACGTCCGGGTGGCTTCAACGACCTGGTGGAGGGCGTGAAGTACCTCGCGCGAGACCGGCGGATCGGGCTGGTGCTGCTCACGAACTTCCTGATCGTCACGGTGTCGTTGCCGTACACGCAGCTGCTGCCGGGCTTCGTGGCGGCGGTGCTCCAGCGCGGCGCGTTCGAGCAGGGGATCCTGCAGAGCATCCAGGGCTTCGGGGCGCTGGGCGGCGCGGTGTTCGTGGCGTCCGCGGCATCCTCGGGGCGCGGGCGACTGCTGCTCGGATCGGGGGCGTTGCTGGGCGCGGCGATCGTGATGTTCTCGATCTCCACGGTCTACGTGCTGACGCTGCCGATCATGATCGTGCTCGGCTTCGCGCAGGCCTGCCGCCAGGCGGTGGGGCAGGTGCTGATCCAGGAGTACTCCGAGGACGAGTACCGCGGCCGCGTGGCCTCCGTCTGGTTCATGGAGTTCGGGCTGGTGCAGTTCGGCACGTTCGCCGTCGGCGTCCTCGCCAGCATCGCCGGGCCGCAGTTGGCGATCGGCGGGCTGGCCGCCGTGCTGCTGCTGACCATGGCGACCGTCGCGGTCACCAGCCCCACGATGCGCAACCTCCAGTAACCCGTCGCGTCGCGCGTGACGCCTCGCGTCCGTGCGAGCGCGTCGCGCCGGGCCCGTCTCTCGCGCCCACGAGCGAATCGCAACGCCTCGCGGGCGCGTGCAACGCCGCAGCGGGCGCGCACGCGTTTACGGTCGAAGGAGGCGCCCCGCCGGGTGCGCGCAGCCGCCGTGATGTCTCGAGGTGCCCGTGCAGTCATCTCCCACCGATCCCGGGGAGCGCGGGCGCCGGTTCACGCGCGCCGCGGTGGCGTTCGGGCTCCTGTGCATCCGCGAGCGCGAGTTGCAGGTGCTCCTGGACGAGGCGTGCCGGACGGTCCGCGACGTGCTGGACACGGATGCCTCGAAGGCGCTGGAACTGCGGCCGAACGGCGCGTTGCTCGTGCGGGCCGGCGAGGGCTGGCCGCCCGGCGTCGTGGGGCATCTGGAGATCGAGCCGGAGGAGAGCTCCATGGCCGCGCAGGCGATGCTGCTCCGCCAGCCGGTGGTCGTGCGTGACCTGCTGACGGAAGAGCGTTTCGCGCCCGCCTCGATCTTCCTGCGGCTGGGCGTGCGGAGCGGCGTCAATGTGGTGGTGGAGCAGTCGCCGCGGCCCTTCGGGGTGCTGGAGGTGGACACCTTTGTGCCGCGCGACTTCGACCAGGACGACATCGACTTCCTGCAGTCGATCGCGAACCTGCTGAGCGTGGCGATCGCGCGGCAGCAGTACGAGGAGGAGCGCGACCACCTGGTCAGCATCGCTGCGCACGAACTGCGGAACCCGCTGACGGTGATCCTCGGCTTCGCGCAGCGGCTGGTCCGCGACGTCGCCCGCACCGGGCGGGACGCCGAGGACGGCCGCGCCGTGCGGGAGCTGCTGCAGAACGCGCAGCGCATGCAGCGGCTCATCGACATGCTGCTCGACCTCGGCCGTGTCGAGCGCGACGTGAGGCCGCGGCGCGACCGTGTGTCGCTGGTCCGCCTGCTCCGCCGCCTCGCCGACGAGGGACGCATCGCCTACCCGGAGATCACCTTCACGGAGCAACTGCCGGAGGAGGACGGCGCCGTTGCGACCGACGAGGACCTCGCGATGCTCGTGCTCGGCAACATCGTGGAGAACGCGGCGAAGTACTCGCGGGTGCGCCCGGAGGTGACCGTGGCGCTGGACGCCACCGAGGAGGGCTGGCAGGCGCGCATCCAGGACGGCTGCGGCGGCATCAACGCCGAGGAACTCGACCGGCTGTTCGACCGCTACTTCCGCGGTCAGTCCGCCGGGGACTTCCGCGGCTTCGGCCTCGGCCTCTTCGTCGCACACCGCTCCGCCGAGGCGCTCGGCTGGCGCATCGAGGTGCGGAACGTCCGGGACGGCTGCGAGTTCGTGGTCGCGATCCCCCAGCCGGCGGACGCGTAGCGCCGCCGCTAGCGGTGCGCCCGGTCGGCGACCACCGGCGCCTCGACCGGGGCGGGGAACGCCGGACGCACGACGTAGTCGTACAGCGCGCCGCCGAGCGGGCCCCCGACGAGCGGGCCGAGGATGTAGACCCAGAAACCGCTGTGCGGACCCGGGATCGCGATGCTCCCCCAGCCGGCGAGGAACGCGACGATCCTCGGCCCGAAGTCGCGAGCCGGGTTCCACCCGGCCTGCGTCAGCGGGGCGAAGAGGCTGATCAGCACCGCCACCGTGAAGCCGATGAACAGCGGCGTGAACACGCCCGGCGACACGCCGTTGCGCGGGTCCGTCAGCGCGAAGATGAGGAGCACGAGGATCGCCGTGCCCAGCGCCTCCACCGTGAACGCGGCGAGGGGCGAGACCAGCGCCGCGGCCGCCTCGCCCGTGCCGAAGATCGCGGGGTTGGGGAAGTACTCGCCGAAGACCATGGCGGAGGCCTCGCTCCCGGCGGCGCCGCGCGTGATCTGCTGCTCGCTCTCGAAGCGCTCGATGAACGCGCCGAAGGCGGCGAGGACGACGAGGCCGGCAAGCACTGCCCCGGCGAGCTGTGCGCCCCAGTAGGGGAGGATGCGGGAGCGGGGGAAGTCGTCCGGGCGCAGCAGCGCGAACGCCAGCGTCACGGCCGGGTTCAGATGCGCGCCGGAGATCGCGGCGGTCGCGTAGATCGACAGCGTGACGCCGAAGCCCCACACCACCGCCACCTGCCACAGCCCCGTGAGCGCCCCCGTCAGCACCGCCGAGGCGACGGCGCCCGTGCCGAACAGGACCAGCAGGAAGGTGCCCAGCACCTCGCCGACGACCATCTTCACCGTGGGGCTCATGCGCGCTCGCTTCCCGTGTGCACCTCGGCCCCCGCGGTCCGAGGGTCGACGCCCAGTCCTGTCAGCAGCGCGCGGACGCGCTGCTCGATCTCGTCGCGGATCGGACGCACCGACTCGATCCCCTGTCCGGCGGGGTCCTGGAGCTCCCACTCCTCCACCCGCACGCCGGGGTAGACCGGACACTCGTCGCCGCAGCCCATGGAGATGATCACGTTGACGGCGCGGAGCACCTCGTCCGTCCAGGGCTTCGGGAACTCCTGGTGGATGTCGATCCCGGCCTCGCGCATCGCCTCGATCACGGCGGGGTTCAGGTGCTCCGCCGGGTCCGAGCCGCCAGAGTACACGGCGACGCGGTCACCGCCGAGGGCGCGCGCGAAGCCGGCGGCCATCTGCGAACGGCCGGCGTTGTGGACGCACAGGAAGAGCACCCCGGGCACGATGGCGCCGCCCGCCTCCAGGGCGCTGATCGCGCGCAGCCGCTCACGCGTCAGGCGCTCCGCCAGCGCCGGGGCGTAGGTCGTCACGCGCCGCCGGCTCATCGTCTCCACGGAATCCTCGTACAGCGCGCGCACGCGGGCGGGGTCGATGTGGGCGAACTCGGCGCTCAGCAGGCCGATCGTGCGCTCCGTGAGGGCCGCTTCGTTCATCGCAATGCTCCTTCCCGGTACGGCGGGATCACGCGCCGACCGCCTCGGCCAGCGCCTCCACGCGGGACGCCACCGCCGCGAACGCCTCGTCGAAGGCGCGCGGGGTGCCGGCGCGCACGGGGTCGGGGATCGACCAGTGCAGCCGTCCGGCGCGGCCGGTCAGCGTCAACTCCTCGTTCGCCTCGTCGCAGACCGTCACCACGAGGCCGGGCGGCGCGCCGTCCTCGATCGCGTGGGGCACGGCGTCTCGGAGGTCCACGCCGTGCCGCGCCGCGGTGCGGGCCGCGCCGGGGTGCACGCGCGCGGCCGGGTGCGTGCCTGCGGAATCGACAGGGATGCCCGACGCGCGACGCCACAGCGCGGCGGCGAACTGCGAGCGGGCGGAGTTGTGCGTGCACACGAAGAGCACGGACGCGGGGGCGAGCGGCGGCGGCGCGGCTACCTCGGCAGCGCCGGGGCGGAGACGGACATAACGGCGACGGCGGTCGCCCGCCGAGGTGACGGTCTCCACGAGCCCGGCCTCGGTCAGCACCTGGAGGTGGTGGGCGAGGAGGTTCGTCCCGACGCCGAGGAGCGCCGCGAGTTCCGAGGGCGACCGGTCGGAGAGCGCCAGCGCGTCGCAGATCGCGAGCCGGTGCGGCTCGGCCAGCGCCGCGTGCATGGCGACGCGCTGTTCGAAGGTGGGGACGGGCGGGGCGCTCATGCCCGCACGATAGCATCAATAAGTATTGAGTCAATATCGATTGATTAAGATGGGTGCCCTCGGCCTACCGGCGCAGCACCACGATGTCCGTCGCCTTGATCGAGGTCAGCGAGTTGGCCGGGGCGCCCACCACGTAGGTGCGCCACACCTGCGTCGGCACGTCGAAGGCGAACGCGGCGACCACGGGGAACTTCTGCGCCGCCATCAGCGCCTGCAGGTCGGTGGTGCCCGCGACTACGAACGCCATGCCGCCGGCGGGGGGCTCCTCGGCGACGTTCGGCGTGCCGGAGGTGGCGTACTTGAAGCCGTCCGGCAGCGTGGCCACCTGGCCGTCCGGGTTCTTCACGATCACCGGCGCCGCGCCGCCGATCGTCGGCGGCGCCATGACGATGATCGAGGTCGCGGTGATCGCCGGGTTGCTCGCCGTGAACGGCCCGAACATCACCGTCGCGCCGCTCACGAACCCGGTGCCCGTGATCGTGACCGTCGTGTTCACCTCGCCCGTGTCGGGGGAGATCGAGGTGATCGTGGGGGCGGGGGTGGCGGTGTAGGTGAAGCCGCTGGAGAGCACCGCGCTCTGGCCGTCCGGGTTCGTCACGACGATCGGCGCCACGCCCGCGACGCCGACCGGCGTGGTCGCGAGGATCGCGGTCGTGCCGGCGACGGTGACGTCGGTCGCGTAGTTCGTGCCGACGCGCACGGTGGCGCCGGCCTGCAGGTTCGTGCCGGTGATCGTCACGCTGGTCCCGCCGCCCAGCGGGCCGGTGGCCGGGGCGATCGCGGAGACGATGGGCGCGGCGTTCGCCTTGTAGGTGTAGCCGGTCGCGTTCGTGCCGCTCAGTCCGTCGTAGTTCGTGACGGTGACCGCGACCGCGCCCGCCGCGTGCGCCGGCGTCGTCGCGGTGATCGTCGTGCTGTTGATGACGGTGACGCCGGTCGCCGGCGACCCGCCGATGACGACGACGGCGCCCGGGAGGAAGCCGGTGCCGGTGACGGAGATCGAGGTGCCGCCGGACGTCGTGCCGGTGTTCGGCGAGACCGAGGAGACGGCGGGCGCGGTGTTCGCCGCCGCCGTGAAGGCGGCCAGCAGCGACCCGCTCTGGCCGTCGCTGTTCGTGACCGTGACGGGGACGACGCCGGCGGGGCGCTGCGGCGTGATCGCCGTGATCGAGGTGCTCGTGACCACGACCACGCTCGACGCCGCGACGCCGCCGATGCTGACGCTCGCGCCGCTGACGAAGCCGGTGCCGGTGACGGTGATCGAGGTGCCGCCCGCGGCGGGGCCGGTGGCGGGGGAGACGGCCGTCACGGTGGGGGCGGCCAGCGGGTTGTACGTGTACCCGGAAGCCAGCGAGCCGCTCTGCGAGTCCGGGTTCGTGACGGCGATCGTCGCCGCGCCGGAGGTGGAGGTGGCCGGGGTGGTGGCGGTGATCGTCGTGGCGTTGACCACCGTGACGGACGTCGCGGCGGTGCCGCCGACGGTGACGGTGGCGCCGCTGACGAAGCCGGAGCCGGTGATGGTGATCACGGTGCCGCCGGCGACCGTGCCCGAGGTCGGCGCCACGCTCGTGATCGCGGGCGCGGCCGCGGCGGTGTAGGTGAACCCCGCCGCCAGCGTGCCGGTCTGCGCATCGGTGTTCGTGATGGTGACGGCGTTCGCGCCGACGAGGCCGGCGGGCGTGACGGCGGTGATCGTGTTCGCGTCCACCAGGACCACGGACGTCGCGAGTGCGAGTCCGCCGACGCGCACCGTCGCGCCGGCGCGGAAGCCAGTGCCGGTGACGGTGATCGCGGTGCCGCCGGCGGAGGTGCCGGTCGCGGGGGCGACGGTGGTCACGGTCGGCGCCGGGTGCTGGTAGGTGAAGCCGCCCCCCACGTTCGCCGCCTGGCCGTCCGCGTTGCGGACGGTGACCGTGACCGCGCCGGGCGTGCCGGCGGGCGTGGTCGCGGTGATCGAGGTGGAACTGACCACGGTCACGCCCGTCGCGGCGACGCCGGCGAACGTGACGGTCGCCCCGGCCGCGAAGCCGGTGCCGGTGATCGTCACGGCCGTGCCGCCCGCGGAGGGGCCGATCGCGGGCGCGACGGCGGACACCGTGGGCGCGGCGGCCGCCTCGGCGCGCGGGGCGCCGGCGAGCAGCAGGAGCGCGACGGCGAACAGCGCGAGCGCGAACGAGGTGGACCGGGCGAGCGTTGTGGCCTTCATGCCGTCGATCGTGGGTCGTGGCCCCGCGCCGCGGCATCGGGGTGTGCCATCGATCGGTCCGGGCGGATCCCCTACGCCGGGGCGCCGGGGGCGATCGTCGGCTCGGGCAGCAGGCGCACCCGCGTGCGGACGATCCACTCCGCGACCAGCAGGTTCGGCACCCAGCACAGCCACGCCACCAGCACGTACCCGCTCGGCTCGCCCAGCCACATGGTCAGGAACGGCAGGTACAGCCGCAGGGTGACGGCCGCGAAGATCAGCGCGAAGTTGCGCGTCATCCACTCGCGGTGGGCCTGCACGCGTCCGGCGCGGATGCGCGCGTAGGCCGCGGCGCCCGTCGTCAGCACGGCGACCGCCAGCAGCGCGAAGCCGGCCTCGGACACCGCGCCGTAGGCGGCGCGCGTCGCCATGTCGAGGCCGGCGACTCCGCCGATCAACGCCCCGCCGAGGTACAGGCGTCCGAGCAGGCGATGCACCCCGGGGCGCCGCGCACGGAGCGACCGCAGGAACTGGAACGGCCCCAGCAGCAGCGCGACCGTCATGCCGCCGACGTGCAGCAGGAGCGACGCCTGATGCGCCTCGTACACGGCGCGCTGGTGCGGGAAGTAGACCAGGGGGTTCAGCGTGAAGTAGCGCGCGGAGGCGAGCACGACGAGGACCGCACCGGCAAGCATCAGCCACCAGCCGAGTCGTGCGGGTGCAACGGACATGGCGGTCTCCTCGTTCCGCGAGTGTAGTGCCACCGGCGTCGGCTGCGAGACCTCGCGGTGCGCTACGCTTACGGGCGCGGCGACGCGCCGCCCCCACGCTGGAAGGGACAGACGCCGCATGCGCAGGCAGATCCGGAACCTCACGCTGACCGCACTGGCCGTGCTCCTGCTCGCCGGGGGCGCGCTCGGCGTCCAGCGCGCGCAGGCGCAGGTGGCCGTCGCCGCCTTCGCCTCCACGCCGGTGTTCGATGCGCGCGGCACGGCGTTCGCCGTGTTCGGCGGCGGCACGATCGGGCAGCTCGAGGCGGCCGCGCAGCAGGCCGGAGCGACCGGCGTGTGGGCGCAGGACGGCGCGGGGGCCTATCAGTTGCTGGTGGTGCAGGGCCCCGCGTTCCTGACGGCGCCGTTCACCTCGGCGTTCCCCGGCGGCTTCACGAGCGCGACCGCCGTCACCCTCGTCCGCCCCGCGGGCGGCGCGCCCGCCGCGACCGCGACGCCGAGCGCGACACCGAGCGCCACGGCCACGGCCACGGCGACGCCCGCCGCGACGCCGAGCGCGACCGCCACGCCCGCCCCGACCGCGACGGCCACGCCGGCGCTCGGCTACGACGGGCAGGTCGCCGCGATGGTGTTCATCGCCATGAACGGGGAGCGGAAGACGAACGGCGTGAACTCGCTGGCCCGCAACAGCCTCCTCGACCAGTCCGCGGCGGCCTATGCGAAGGTCGTCTTCGATCGCGACCCGTATCTCGCGGGAGCGACGAACCCGCACGAGCTGGACGGGCAGCCGTGGGACCGCGCCACGCGCGTCGGCTACCAGTGGTCCGCGTTCTACGAGAACCTGTCCGCGCTCTACGGGGGCGTCCTCCCGACCTCCGTGGAGTCCGGGATGCGCACCGTCTCGGGCTGGATGGAGAGCCCGGGACACCGCACGAACCTGCTGCAGCCGGAGGTCGAGCACACCGGCGTCGGGTGCTACTCGGGCCAGATCGCCTCGCCGCGGACCGGGTACGAGCAGGGCCTCATCTGCGTGGCGGTGTACGCCAAGCCGCAGTAGCCGCCTCGCCGCCGGTGGTACGCACGAGGCCCCGCGCGAGCGGGGCCTCGTTTGTTCGTGCCCGCGGGCGCCCCGCGCCCCCACGCACCGGCCGTCCGAGGTGTATAACGGGCGGCGTACCGGAGGGACGTGGCGATGGCCTCGACGATTGAGCTCTACTACCAGCCTGGCTGAAGCAGCTGCCTGCGCGCGAAAGAGTTTCTTTCCGCACACGACATCGAGTTCGAGGCGATCAACATCGCGCACAACCCGGAAGGGCAGGCGCGGCTGAAGTCCCACGGGTACGACGGCGTGCCGGTGGTGGGCAACGGGACGGAGTACGTCCCCGGCGGCGACCTGCGCGCGATCGCGCGGATCGCGGGGTTCCACTGGGACCCGCCGGAGATGCTGCCGCCGGACGTGCTCTACGCGAAGTGGGACTGGATCCTGGAGTCCTGCGTCCGCTACGTGCGGCAGGTGCCGCCGGGTGGCCTGGAGTACGAGCCGCCCGACCGGCCGCGCACCCTGCGCAACCTGGCGTTCCACGCGCTCAGCATCGCGCGGTCGTTCCTCCGCGCGTACGACGAGGGCGTGCCGGAGTCGTGGCGCGGGATCATGGACCTCGCGCCGGACGACATCCAGACGAACGAGGAGCTCGCCGCCTACGGCGAGGAATCGCGCCGGATGCTGGCGGAGTGGTGGCGCGACGCGGGCAGCCAGGACCCGCTGGACCGCGTGATCGAGACGTACCAGGGCGCTCAGACGCTGCACGAGGCGCTGGAGCGCCAGACGTGGCACACCGCGCAGCACACGCGGCAGGTCATGATGTTCCTCGGCTGGCTGGAGACGGAGGTCGACCGCCCGCTCACGGACGAGGACCTCGCCGGACTGCCGATGCCGCAGGGGTGGTGGGACTAGCGCCCCGCGCGCCGCGGATGGCGTAGCGCCAGCCCGGCCGCAGCACGTACGCTCCCCGCCTCGACGGATCGGCCGTCGAGGCGGGAGAGGGGCGCACATGGAGTTCAGGAACCTCGGCCGGTCGGGGCTGCAGGTGTCCGTCGCGGGGCTGGGCACGAACCAGCTCGGCGGGCGGCTGGACGACGCCGAGTCGGCGCGCCTGGTGCACGCCGCGCTGGAGGCGGGCGTCAACCTCTTCGACGACGCGGACATCTACGGTGGGCGTGGCAAGTCCGAGGTCGCCCTCGGGAAGGCGCTCGCCGGCCGCCGGCACGAGGCGGTGATCGTCTCGAAGTTCGGCAACCCGATGGGCGACGGGCCCATGCGCGCGGGCGGCTCGCGCCGCTACATCATGCAGGCCGTGGAGGACTCCCTCCGCCGGCTGGGCACCGACTACATCGACCTCTACTACCAGCACGTCCCCGACCAGCGCACCCCGCACGAGGAGACCGTGCGCGCGATGCAGGACCTGGTGGCGCAGGGGAAGGTGCGGTACATCGCCACGTCCAACCTCGCCGCGTGGCAGATCGTGGACT
>JBFWQJ010000071.1:0-12037 GCA_050249515.1 Dehalococcoidia bacterium
GCCGCTGGAGCAGCGCAAGGTGCAGGAGTACTTCGGCAAGGAGCCGCACAAGGGCGTGAACCCGGACGAGGTCGTCGCGATCGGCGCGGCGGTCCAGGCCGGCGTGCTCAAGGGCGAGGTGAAGGACGTCCTGCTGCTGGACGTCACCCCGCTGACGCTGGGCATCGAGACCCTCGGCGGCGTGATGACCCCGCTGATCGAGCGCAACACGACGATCCCGACCAGCGCCTCGCAGACGTTCTCCACGGCCAGCGACAACCAGCCGTCGGTCGAGATCCACGTGCTGCAGGGCGAGCGGTCCATGGCCGCCGACAACAAGTCGCTGGCGCGCTTCATCCTGGATGGCATCCTGCCCGCGCCGCGCGGCGTGCCGCAGGTGGAGGTGTCGTTCGACATCGACGCGAACGGCATCGTGAAGGTGTCGGCCTCGGACAAGGCGACGGGCAAGCAGCAGCACGTGACGATCCAGAGCGCGAGCGGCCTGACGGACCAGGAGGTCGAGCGGCTGCGGCAGGAGGGCGAGGCGCACGCGGCGGAGGACGCTGCGAAGCGCGCCGCCGTGGAGACGCGCAACCAGGCGGAGAGCCTGGCCTACTCCGCCGAGAAGATGCTCGCCGACAACGCCGAGGTGATCTCGGACGACCACAAGACGAAGGTCAACGAGGCCGTCGCCGCCGTCCGCGAAGCGCTGAAGGGCGAGGACAACACCGCCGTCAACGAGAAGCTCGAGGAGCTCTCCAAGGCGATGCAGGAGGTCGGCGCGGCGGTCTACGGCGCGCAGCAGGCCGCCAACGCCCCCGGCGGCGGCGGCGACTCGCAGCCCGGCGGCGGTGACGCCGAGGGCGAGACGATCGAAGGCGAGTTCCGCGAGGTCTAGTCGCGGTCTCGATCGGTGCGATCACAGACAGGCCCGGGCGAACGCCCGGGCCTGTTGCGTACGCGCGTACGATACTGAGCGGCTTGCCTGCGGGGGACGAGTCGCTCGGCGAGGAACACGGTGGAACAGCGGCATCTGTCGTGGCGGTTCGTGCTTCTGTGGACGGCGCTTTGGTTCCCCACGGCGGCCGCGCCGCACATCTGGGGATTCACCGGGCAGGCCCTCGGCCTTCCGCAAGCGGTCACGAATTGGGTGTTCGGGCCGCTCGTGGTCCTCGTCTGGGGCGTCACCTTTGCGGCGTCGGCCGCAATCCTGGATGCCGGCGTCCGGGTTCCGTTCGCAGCATGGTTCGGGGCCACGCTCGCGGGTGCTGTGCTCGCGACGTTCCTCTGGCGTGAGCTGGTTGGCCTCGTCCCTGTCTTCGAACGTGTCTCCTTGCCTTCGAGGTCCTCGCACTACTTCTACCTGTTCATGACGTCGGCAGCGTTTGGTCTTGCCCTCGCGCTTCCTCAGGTTGTTGCGCTCGCACGCGGCGGGTTCCGACGACGGCTGTGGCTGTGGCCGCTCGCCAGCGCGATCGGATGGGGTGGGACTCCGCACACGATCTGGCTGGTGCCGATCGGCCTCCCGCTGTTCTCGATCCTTCCGCTCGGGTACGACTTCGTCGTCACGGTGGTGATCATCGCGTGGCTCGGGATCCTCCCCGGCCTCGTCACCGGCCTCGCCCTCAAGCGCATCGTCGAGGCACAGCCCGTGCCGCCCGAGGACGTCGACGCCAATGCCGATGCGGACGGGCGCGTTGTGGGCGAGTTCCGCGAGGTATAGTCGCGGCCTCGACGGGTCACGGACGCAGCGCGCGGGGGCGGGGCATGGAGACAGCGCAACGACTCCCGCGCTTCTTCGTGGCGTGGTCGGCCGCGCCGTGGGTGCTGGGGCAGGTGGTCTTCGCGCTCACCGTCTACATCGCGATCCGGTGGACTCCGGGCGACAACGAGGTGATCGGCGTCCTGGTCGGGATGCTGGTGCTGTTCCTCGGCGTGCCCGGGGCGGCGCTGCTGACGGGTTTCCTGCACGGGATCGTGCTGCGGTGGGCCGGCATCGCGGTGTCACTGTCGGGCTGGACCTTCGCCACGCTCGGCGGCATCCTCGCCGGCTACGTGGCGGTGCTGTTCGCCTCCCTGCCGGCGCTGGTGCTCTTGAGGGTGATCGAGGAGCCCGCCCGCGCCGGCCTCCGCGGCGACGTGACGAGTGGCCTGCTCGCCGTGGCCACGCTGGGGTCGGTGTTCCTGCTGTGGGGGATCTGCGCCGGGGCTGCGTTCGGCGCGGCGCTGGGCGGCGTGCAGGGCACCGTGCTGGGCGCCGCCGGCATCGCGGGCGCGGGCTCCTGGTGGTGGCGCATGGGCCTCGTGTGGACCGCCACGGTGTTCACGCTCGCCGCCGTGCCGTTCCTGTCCGGCGGGCTGTCCGTGATCGGCATGGTCGTGCTGCCGGGGCAGGTCGCCGGCCTGCTCACCGCCGTCGCGATGCGCCGCATGCCGGCGTCCGAGCCCGCGCCGCCGCCCGCCCCCGTTCCGCCCGAGGCCACCGAGCCGACGGAACACCTCGCGCCCCTGGCGGTCACCGCCGTCCCCGCGACCGACAGCGACGACGGCCGCATCGTGGGCGAGTTCCGCGAGGTATAGTCGCGGCCTCGAACGGCAGGCACGCGGCACGGGAGTCCGGGCATGGAACGAGCGAGTCGGCTCCCGCGCTTCTTTGTGCTGTGGAGCACGCTCATCTGGGCTATGGCACTGTTCTGTGAGACGCGGCTCGCCGGTGCCTTCGTTCCCCCGCAGGGTGGGCTATCCGATCTCAGCGCGCTCGCGCTCGCTCTCGCCACGCTCCTCTCCATGGCGTGCGCCTTTATCTCGCGGGTCTTGATCGCCGCGATCCCTGTTGCGGTGCTGGGCATCCTCCTGCGCCATCGGATGCCGTTCGGTCAGTGGCTCCGCTACGCGATGGCCGGGGCGCTAATCAGCGCGTTCATCGGGGTGCTGCTGTCAAACGGTCTGACGATCGCATACGCAGTAGCGTTAGTCCTCGCTGGCGGGGATAGGTCCTCGGCGTCGGAGTTGTTCCTGATTCTCCTCCCTAGAGTTGTCGGCGAGGCGGGGTTCGGGTTTGTCCTTGGGGCCAAACAGAGCGCCGGGTTGTCGGCTGCCGGCTACTCGGGAACCGGCCGTCTGGTGGTGGCTAGCGCCACCGGCTGGGGCGTCAGCGCCATGGTCGCTCACGCCTACATCTTTCCGGGCAACCTTTCGCTCGTCATGGCCGGCGCCCTGATCACAGTGGCGTCCTTCATCCCCGGCCTCGTGACCGGCCTCGCCCTCAAGCGCATCGTTGAGGCGCAGGACGCGCCATCCGAGGACGTCGGGGGCGCCCCCGTCCCCACGACCGACGGCGACGACGGCCGCATCGTGGGCGAGTTCCGCGAGGTATAGTCGCGGCCTCGAAGGGCACGCACGCGGCGCGGGAGTTGGGGCATGGAAACAGCGCACCGGCTCCCGCGCTTCTTTGTGGCGTGGTGGACGCTGGCAACGGTTCTGGGGCTTCTAGTGTTTCCAGTCGGAAGCGTGGTGATCGGCGGTCGGGGGCTCGAGTCTCCGCCACTCGTCCTCGCTGGCGCTGGGGTTGCAGGCTTCCTCTCTAGCCTGCTGTTCCTTGGTCCTGCGCAGGCAATCACGCTGCGAAGCTTCGGCGCGCGGGTCTCGATCGGCCGTTGGATTGGCTGGACGCTCGGCGGATGGATCGTGGGTTACTTGGCCGGACTTCTCCTCGGAACCCTCGTGTTCGTGACGGCCTTGATAGGAGCGACGCGACTCTTCCCCGACCTGTTCCTTGTTACGTGGTTCGTAGCCATCGCGCTTGCTGGCGGCATCGGTGGTGGCCTGTTCGGGCTGTCATTGACCACCTTCCAGGCGTTCGAGTTCGCTGGTGTGACGAACAACGGACTCTGGCGATGGCGCCTGGGTGGGGTGTTGGGGTGGGCCCCATTCGGGGCCGTGTACGGTATGGACCTGAGCTATTCGGCGATGGTCGGGCTGCACGATGATGTCGTCCCCGCATGGGGCGTGGTGCTCGCTGTCCTCCTGTTCGTGGTCGCGTTCGCGTCTCCGGGCCTCGTGACCGGCCTCGCCCTCAAGCGCATCGTCGAGGCGTAAGACGCGCCGTCCGGGGACGTCGGGGGCGCCCCCGTCCCCACGACCGACGGCGACGACGGCCGCATCGTGGGCGAGTTCCGCGAGGTATAGTCGCGGCCTCGAAGGTCACGCACACAGCGCGGGAGTCCGGGCATGGAACGAGCGAGTCGGCTCCCGCGCTTCTTTGTCCTGTGGGGCGCATTGACTTGGGTGGGTGCGTGGGCAGCCAGCGTGGCAGTCCAGTGGCTGACGTTCCCCGATCCAGCCGAATTGAGGATCGACCCATCCGCGTACATTACGAAGCTGGCGGTGGCGGCCGCCTTCGCGGGGCTCGCCTTCGAATTCGTCGGCTTCGGCGCCCAGTGGTGCTGGCTGCGGAGCGTGCGCGTCTACGTCCGCGGCCTTCGATGGATCGTCGGCGCCACGCTCGTGGTGATTGCGCAGCTTCTCGTCCTCGGTGTGCTTCAGGTGGGGAGTTCCGCCGTCGTGCTGCTCTTGGCCGACGACTTCTCGCTTGGGGTGTCCAGATTGACTCGCATTGTGAGCGCACTCCTCGCGGGGACAGCGGGTGCCTGGATACTCGCAACCGTCCAGCGAAGGGTGCTACGCCATGGGGGGTACCACTCGTTCGCCGACGCGTGGTGGCGCGCGACCTTCCAGGGTTGGCTGATGATCGCGGGGATCGGCTTCGTGGCGTCCCTCGCGCGCCTTGTCATTTCCGGTACGGTGCCTGCCCCCCAGCCGACATGGTTGTATGTGGTTCCGGCTCTGAGCCACGCTCTCCCCGGCCTCGTGACCGGCCTCGCCCTCAAGCGCATCGTTGAGGCGCAGGACGCGCCATCCGAGGACGTCGGGGCGATCCCGGAGGTGCCCTCCGGGGCGCCTCCGGTACAATAGATTGCCTATGACCACGGAAACCGACCTCTACGGCGTCCTCGGCGTGGCGCGGAACGCGTCCGCCGATGAGATCAAGCGTGCGTTCCGCAAGCTCGCCATGGAGTACCACCCGGACCGCAACAAGGACCCGGAGGCGGAGACCCGCTTCAAGCAGGTGAACGCCGCCTACGAGGTGCTGTCCGACACGGACAAGCGCGCGAAGTACGACCGCTTCGGCATGAGCGGCGTGAACGGCGGCGCGCAGGGCTTCGCGGGGCACGAGGGCTTCGGCGGGTTCGGCGACATCTTCGACGCCTTCTTCCGCGGCACGGCCACCCGCCGCGCCGGCCCGCAGCCGGGCTCCGACCTCCGCGCCACGCTCGAGCTCACGCTCGAGGAGGCCGTGTTCGGCGTGGAGAAGGAGATCGTCTACCAGCGCACGGAGCGGTGTAACGACTGCAAGGCGACCGGCCAGGTAGACGGCGGGCCTCGCGACACGTGCCCGGAGTGCAACGGCGCGGGCGAGTTGCGCCGCGTGCAGCAGTCGCTCTTCGGCCAGTTCGTGAACGTCACCGCCTGCGGCCGCTGCCGCGGCGAGGGCCAGATCGTCACGGACCCGTGCCCCGCCTGCCGCGGCGCCGGCGCGAAGCGCGCGCGTGTGAAGCGCACCGTCCGCATCCCCGGCGGCGTGGACGAGGGCTCCCAGATCCGCATCGCGGGCGAGGGCGACGCGGGCGCGCACGGCGGCCCCAGCGGCAACCTCTACGTGGAGCTCGCGGTTGCGGAGCACCCCGTCTTCAAGCGCCTCGACCAGAACCTGGTGTACGACCTGCCGCTGAACGTCGCGCAGGCCGCGCTGGGCGTGGAGGTCGACATCCCGACGCTGGAGGGCGACACGGAGGACCTGAAGCTGAAGGCGGGCGTGCAGCCCGGCGAGGTCCACGTGATCAAGGGCCGAGGCGTCCCGCACCTGCGCGGCGGCGGGCGCGGCGACCTCCTCGTGCGCACCTTCGTCGTGGTGCCGGACAAGCTGTCCGTGGAGCAGAAGGAGCTCATGCGCCAGCTCGCGGAGTCGCTGGGCACGCCCGAGGTGCCGGCGGAGGACTCCTCCTTCTTCGGCCGCATCCGCGACGTCTTCTCGTAGCCGCTGCCCATGCCGTCCGCTGACCAGCGCTGGGTCGAGGTGGTCGCGCGCGTCGCGCCGGACGACGTGGACGCCGTGTCCGACGCGCTGATGCAGGCGGGCGCGGAGGGTGTCTCGATCGAGCCCGCGATCCGCGTCGACGACAACGCCGACTTCCACTACGAGGAGCTGGACGAACCCTCGCTCGTCCGCGCCACGTTCCCCTCGCTCTCCGCGGGCGCGCCGCGACGCGCGCTGCGCCGCCGCCTGGATGCGCTCGCGCTGAGCGCGCCGCTCCCGCGTCTGCGCATCCGCGAGGTGGGCCTGCACGCGTGGGCGGAGGAGTGGAAGCGCTTCTACCATGTCCAGCACATCGGCCCGCGACTGGTCGTGCGTCCCTCGTGGGAGCCGTACGAGCCGCAGCCCGGCGAGGTCGTCGTGGAACTCGACCCCGGCACGGCGTTCGGCACCGGCCAGCACGAGACGACGCGCCTGTGCCTGGTGGCGATCGAGGCGGAGCAGCACGGGCCCGTGGACGTGCTGGACGTCGGCACCGGCTCCGGCATCCTCGCGATCGCCGGTGCGCTGCTGGGCGCGCGGCGCGTGCGGGCGATCGACAACGACCCGGAGACGATCGCGATCGCGCGCGAGAACGCGGCGATGAACGGCGTCGCGGAACGCATCGAGTTCGCCGCAGGCTCGCTGCCGGGCGCCCCGGAGCGCGGGGCGCCGATGATCGGCGAGCCGGTGCTGCGGTGGCCGTGGCCCGGCGAGCCGCCCGAGGCGTGCTGCGACGTGCTGGTCGCGAACATCTCCTCCACCGTGAACATCGCGATGCTGCCCGCCTACGCGCGCGCGATCCGCCCCGGCGGCACCGTGATCCTCAGCGGCTTCATCGCGCGCGACGCGGACGAGGTGACCGATGCCGTGCGCGCGGCCGGCCTCGAGCCCGTGCGGCTGGACGAGGAGGCGGAGTGGCGCTGCCTGGTCGCGCGGGCGCCGCGCGGGTAGCGCGCTAGCGCGGGAAGCCGAGCGTCACCCAGGTCTCCGGGTCCACGTTCACCCCGAAGATCGTGAGCTCCCAGTGCAGGTGCGGCCCCGTCGAGAAGCCGGTGGAGCCCAGGTGCCCGAGCAGCGCCCCGGCCGGGACGACCTGTCCCACCACCACGCTGGTGTCCAGCAGGTGGTGGTAGCCCGTCTTCACGCCCCCGCCGTGGTCCACGATCACCGTGTTGCCGCGGATCGGCATCGCGCCCACCCATGACACGCGTCCCGGAGCGGCCGAGGTGACCTCCACCCCCGCGTCCGCGGCGAGGTCCTCCCCGGAGTGGAAGTCGCCGACGGGCCCGCCGTTGATCGAGCGGCCGGAGCCGAACTCCGTGCTCACCACGAAGTTGAGCACCGGGTGGCGGAACGCGGTGCGCCACGCCGGGATCGCGTCGAACGAGGCGAACTGCTCCGCGCGCAGGCGCGTCTCCGTGGCTGCCGCCTCCGGCGTCAGGATCGCCGCGGTCTCCTCGGTCGTCGTCAGGTAGTCCACCGGGCGCTGCGGGTTCACCACGGTGTAGCGCGCCGCCACGGTGCCCATCGGCGCGCCCTGCGCGTCCTGCGCGGTCACGCGCACCGTGTTCGCGCCGAGGTCCGCGTAGAGCCCGACGCCGACGACCGCCCACGCGCCCGTGGTGTCGGCGAGCATCGGCACCGCGCGTCCGCCGACCTGCACCGTGCCGGCCGCCGCGCCGACCGCCCGCACGAGGATCGTCTCGCCGCGCGGCACGAACGGTGGGTCGATCGTCACCGGGAACGCGGGCGCGGGCGTGCTCGCGGGCTCAGGCGTGGATGCCGCGGGCGTCGCGGCCGGGGGCGTGGAGGCTACCGGGGCCGGCGTCTTGGTGGGGGTCGAGGTGGGCGTCGCGCTCGGGGTCGCGGTCGGCGTCGCGCTCGGCTCCGCGGGGGGCGTGGGAGAGGGCGTCGCGGACGGCGTCGCAGTCGTGGCGGTGGCCGCCGAGGTCACGGCCGCCGGCGGCGTCGGGGTGATCGCGGTGGCGGTGAGCGCGGGCGCGCTCGCGCAGGCGGCGGCGAGCGCCCCGAGGGCGGCGAGCAGGACGATCGGGAGGGCGCGGGACGGCCGCGGGGGCGAAGGGCGCAGCACGGGCTCCAATCCGGGTGGCCGGTCGGGTTTGGAGGGGCGCGTGACGCCCTCGCGGAAACGTTCGCGAAACCGTGACCATCGTACAGTCGGGATGCGAGGGCGGGCTTGCAGAATTGCTATACTCCGGGTACTTCGGGGGCGGTGCCCGGGGCAACGGAACCACCACAGCGAGGTCTACCCGACGAATGGCGGACGCCCGGAGCAGGGCGTCCGTCTCGATAGTTGGCCCCTGCGGCCGGAGGGCGCGATGGAGGATCCGAGGCTGATCGCGGAGCGCGTGCTCGAGAACGTCGAGCGCGTGATCATCGGCAAGTCGCACGAGGCGCGTCTCGCGCTGATCACGCTCCTGTGCCGGGGCCACCTGCTGATCGAGGACGTGCCGGGCGTGGGCAAGACCATGCTCGCTCGTGCGCTTGCCCGCTCGACGGGCTGCAACTTCGCGCGCATCCAGTTCACGCCCGACCTGCTGCCCACGGACGTCACCGGCGTGACGATCTACCAGCAGGGCTCCGGCCGCTTCGAGTTCCGTCCCGGCCCGATCATGTCCCAGATCGTCCTGGCGGACGAGGTGAACCGCGCGACGCCGAAGACGCAGTCCGCGCTCCTGGAGGCGATGGAGGAGCACCAGGTGACGGTGGACGGGATCACGCACCCGCTGCCGCGCCCCTCCATGGTCATGGCCACGCAGAACCCGATCGAGTACGAGGGCACGTTCCCGCTGCCGGAGGCGCAGCTGGACCGCTTCCTGCTCCGCATCCACCTGGGCTACCCGTCCGCCACGGACGAGGTGCTGATCATGGACGCGCAGCAGAGCCGCCACCCGATCGAGGAGCTCCCTGCGGTGATCACCCCGGACGAGGTGATCGAGATGCAGGAGGCGGTGGGCCAGATCTACGTGGACCCGCTGATCAAGCAGTACATCGTGTCGCTGGTGACGGCGACGCGTGAGCACGAGTCCGTCTACCTCGGCGCGTCGCCGCGCGGTTCGCTCGCCCTGATGCGGACGACGCAGGCGCACGCGCTGCTGGACGGGCGCGACTTCGTGCAGCCGGACGACGTGAAGCTGCTGGCGTACCCCACCCTTGGACATCGCGTGATCGTGAGTCCGAGCGCCCGCGTTCGCGACATCGACAGCGCGCAGATCGTCTCCGAGGCGGTCGAGCGCGTCCCCGTCCCGGGCGTGCGCGCCCGCGGCGGGTCGTAGCGCGCACCGGCCGGTCGCGGGATGCCGCGCCGGCCGGACACTGACCCGCGGCCACTCGGGGAAGGGGGTTCCTCGTGGAGCGACTGATCGCCTTCGGCGCGGCGGCACGCCGGAACTTCAACGTCACGCTCGCCGTGCTGCTCACGGTCGGCTGCTTCGTGATGGCGTTCGCCACCGGCTTCTGGCTGCTCTTCCGCCTCGCCTACGTCACCGCGTTCGCGCTGCCGCTGCTCTACTTCTGGACGAAGGCGATGGCCGACAGCCTGGAGGTGGAGGTCCAGCGCACCACCCAGCGCGTCACGCAGGGCCAGCCGATCGAGGGCCGCGTCACCGTGCGGTCGCGCTCGATCCTGCCGAAGGTGTGGCTGGAGGTGGAGGACCCCTCCTCCGTGCCGGGCCACAATGCGAAGCGCGTGCTGACGCTGGGCGCGCGCGGCGTCGTCTCGTGGGACTACCGCACAAGGACGCGCGTGCGCGGGCTCTATACGCTGGGACCGGTGCGCATCACCGCCAGCGACCCGTTCGGCTTCTTCCACGTCACGCGCACGTTCGGCGACGTCACCACGCTCCTCGTCTACCCGAACGCGCCGGAGCTGCCGAACTTCTACATCCCGCCGGCCAACCTCCCCGGCGAGGGGCGCATCCGCCGTCGCACGCACAACGTCACGCCCAACGTGGCGGGCGTGCGCCCGTACGAGCCGGGTGACTCGTTCAACCGCGTCCACTGGCCCGCCACCGCGCACCGCGGCATGCCCATGGTGAAGATCTTCGAGCTGGACCCCGCCTCCGACATCTGGCTGGTGCTCGACCTCGAGCAGAAGCACCACGCCGGTGAGGGCGAGGAGGGGACGGAGGAGATGGCGGTCTCCGTCGCCGCCTCCGTCGCTCGCTTCTTCCTGAACGCGCACCGCTCCGTGGGACTGATCTCGTTCGGCGATGACCTGCGGATCAACGAGCCTGACCGCGGCCAGAACCACTACACGCGGCTCCTGGAGTCCCTCGCGCTGGCGCGCGCCTCGGGCGATGTGCCGCTGACGAACCTGCTGATCGAGGAGTCCCGGCGCTTCGGTCGGCACACCACCGTGGTGGTGGTCACGCCCTCCGCCGCGCAGGACTGGGCGCTCACGCTGATGTCGCTGCAGGGACGCGGCGTGAAGGTGGCCGCGGTGCTGCTGGAGGCGGACACCTTCGGCGGCACGCAGAGCCCGCTGGACGTCTACGGCACGCTGGCCGCCGGCGGCGTGTACGCCTACACCGTGAAGCACCACGACGACCTGTCCCGGGCGCTGTCCGAAGGCAGCGACCCGAGCCTCGGACGCATCGCTCCCGCCAGGCGCTAACCGACGAACCGCAGCCACCCCCACCGAACGAGGACACCGCGATGGCACAGGCAACTCCCTCCTTCGACGAGTTCTTCTCCCCCGAGCGCGGCCGCCACGCGGACGAGCCGGTGCGGCAGGCGCGCTGGTGGACCTCGTGGGAGTCGTGGCTGACGTTCACGCTGGTGCTGCTCGCGCAGCTGCCGGTGATCGGGTCGCTGCAGTCGTCCGACTGGGTGGAGGAGATGCCGTCGCTCGTCACCGTCGCCGCGCTCGGCGTCGTGGCGGGCTGGGTGCTCGCGCAGTCGAGGCTGCCCGGGATCGTCGCGGCGCTCGCCGGCGCGGCGTGGGGCGTCGTCGTCGTGCTCGCGCTCGTGCTGCAGCGCGTGCCGATCACCGACCCCGATCTGGGCGAGGGCTGGTGGGGCCGCTGGGCGGAGTTCTCGCTGCGCATGCAGGCGTGGGGCACCGCGTTCTGGAACCAGGCGATCTCCACCGACCCGCTGCCGTTCGTCGTGCTGCTGGTCGCCCTCGTCTACCTCGTGGTGTTCCTCTCCTGCTGGGCCGTGGTGCGCTGGCAGAACGCGTGGATGGCGCTGATCCCGGGCGGGATCATCCTGCTCACGAACATCTCCTACCTGCCCGGTCAGCCCTCGCTCGGGTTCATCGTCTTCCTGCTCGCCTCCGTGCTGCTGGTCACGCGCATGGAGTTCCTGCGCGCGGGGGCGAGGTGGCGTCGGGAGCACGTCTCGCTGCCGGAGTTCATGTCGCTGGAGGTGATGTTCGTCGGCGCGATCGTCGCGGTCGCCCTCGTCGCCGCGGCGTGGATCGTGCCCACCGCGAACCACTGGGGCCCGGTCGCGCGGGTGTGGGACCGCGCGCTGGAGCCCGTCACGTCACGCGTGGAGGCGTTCGGCCAGCTCTTCATCGGCATCAATTCGAAGCGCGAGGTGCCGATCCACACGTTCGGCAGCACGCTGCCGCTGCAGGGCAAGGTGGCGCTGGGCACCACGCCGCTCTACTTCGTGGCCGCCAGCGCGCCGGGGAACCTGCGCGGTGCGGTGTACGACGAATACACGGGCGGCGGCTGGAAGCTCTCCGGCGCCGCACCCGTCCCGCTCTCCGGCACCACCGTGCAGGCGGCGGAGTTCGGCACGCAGCGCACGAAGGCGGAGGTGCGCCAGCCCGTCACCACGCAGGTGGAGGTGGTCGGCGAGGGCGCCCCGGACCGCCGCCTGCTGGCCGTGGGCGACCCGCTGACCGCCGACGTCCCGGGCCGACAGCTGGTCGACCCCGGCGCGCTGTCC
>JBFWQJ010000072.1:0-11999 GCA_050249515.1 Dehalococcoidia bacterium
TACGTCTACCCGCTCGGCTGGGTGGAGGGCGACCGTCCCGCGGCGGCGCACACCGACGCGATGCGCTGGCTCGCCTCGCTCGGCCTGCCGACGAACCCGCTCGCGGAGTCGTTCGGCAGCGTCGATGCCGTCGCGCGGTTCTGCGAGGGCTGGGTGGAACGCCGTGACGCGCTGGACTACGAGATCGACGGCGTCGTCGTGAAGGTGGACGACTACGCGCTCCAGCGCGAGCTCGGCGTCGTCGGGCGGGAGCCGCGCTGGGCGACCGCGTGGAAGTTCCCGGCGGAGCAGGCTGTCACGCGCCTCCGCGAGATCGAGGTGTCCGTGGGGCGCACGGGCGTCCTCACGCCGTTCGCCGCGCTCGAGCCGGTGTTCGTCGGCGGCGCGAACGTGAGCATGGCCACGCTGCACAACGCCGACCACATCCGCTCGCTGGACATCCGCGGCGGCGACGACGTGATCGTGCAGCGCGCCGGTGACGTCATCCCGCAGGTCGTCGCGCCGGTGCTGTCGCGGCGCGAGGGCCGCGAGCAGGATCTCGTGCCGTTTGCGATGCCGACGCACTGCCCCGTGTGCGGCGCCGAGGTGCGCCACAGCGAGGACGAGGCGGCGTACTACTGCAGCAACCGCGCGTGTCCCGCGCAGCTCGCGCGGCAGATCGAGCACTACGCCTCGCGCGGCGCGATGGACATCGAGGGGCTCGGCGAGGAGATGTCGCGGCTGCTCGTGGTCGAGGGGTTCGTGGACAGCATCGCGGACCTCTACACCCTCGCGGAGACGAAGGCCGCGGCGCTTGCCGCGATCAAGGGCCTCGGCGGCGGCAAGCAGCGCAAGGGCGAGCCGCCCGCCCCCGGCAAGAAGCTCATGACGCTCTTCGCGAACATCGAGCAGAGCAAGCAGCAGCCGCTGTCCCGCCTCCTCGTGGGGCTCACCATCCGGCACGTCGGCACGGAGACCGCGCGCTCGCTCGCCCGGCACTTCGGCAGCATGACCGCGCTGCGCGAGGCGACGCTGGAAGAACTCCAGGCGGTCAGCGACATCGGCCCCGTCGTCGCGGAGTCCGTCTTCGACTTCGTGCGCGACGAAGACAACGCCGCGCTCATCGATCGCCTCGCGGCGCACGGCCTCCGCATGGACGAGGACACCACGGCGCGCGGTGGCCCGCTGGAGGGCCTGAGCATCGTCGTGACGGGCTCCATGGAACGCTGGTCCCGCAACCAGGTGGAGGAGCTGATCACCGGCCTCGGCGGCAAGGTGAGCGGCGCCGTGAGCAAGAAGACCGCCTTCGTCGTCGCCGGCGAGGGCGGGGGCAGCAAGCGCGACAAGGCCGAGACACTCGGCGTCGAGATCATCGACGAATCGGAGTTCCTCGAGCGGCTGCGCACGTACGGCTGGGCTGACGCGCCGGCGTAGTCTGGACGTCTCACCGCCCCCGCCCGCTATCCTCTGGCCATCACCCCGCCCGAGGAGTCCCCCATGGCGACCGCCACCGACGTCCAGCGCTACCGCAAGTACCTCGACGAGGAGGTGGACGGCCTCTTCATCTACCAGCAGCTCGCGGAGATCGAGGAAGAGCCGCAGCTCAAAGACGTCTACCACCGCCTGGCGGAGACGGAGAAGCGGCACCTCACGCTGTGGCAGGAGCAGCTCCGGCTCGCCGGCGCGGACGATGCGCCGGGACGCCCCTCACGCCGCGCGCGCTTCCTGATGTGGGTGGCGCGCAAGGGCGGCGTGGACCTCGTGCTCCCCGTCATCAAGGCGTTCGAGAACGACGCGACCGATATGTACGCCGGCGATCTGATCGCGGAGGCGGCGAAGCTGCCGGAGGACGAGGCCTCCCACGCGCGCATCTTCGATGCGCTCTCGCGGCAGCGCAGCGGCGTGCAGGGCTCCGTCATCGGCCGGGTGGAGTCACGCCACCGCGCGCTGGGCGGCGGCAACGCACTCCGCGCCGCCGTGCTCGGCGCGAACGACGGGCTTGTCTCCAACCTCGCGCTGGTCGCGGGCTTCGCCGGCGCGGCGCCCGGGCAGGGTCCGATCATCCTCGCCGGCGTCGCCGGCCTGCTCGCCGGGGCGTCCTCCATGGCCCTGGGCGAGTGGATCTCCGTCACCTCCTCCCGCGAGGCGGCCGAGGCTCAGATCGAGGCGGAGCGCGAGGAGCTGCGCCTGGACCCCGCCGCCGAGGAGGAGGAACTGGCGCTCATCTACCAGGCGAAGGGCCTCCCCCGGGAGGAGGCGGAGCGCCTGGCCTACCTGATCATCGGCGACCCGGAGCGGGCGCTGGGCACTCTGGCGCGCGAGGAACTCGGCATTGTGCCGGAGGAGCTGGGCTCGCCCTGGATCGCCGGCCTCGTGTCATTCGTGCTGTTCGCCATGGGCGCGATCATCCCGGTCATCCCGTTCTTCTTCGGCGCCGGCG
Organism: Dehalococcoidia bacterium; assembly: GCA_050249515.1. Classification (GTDB taxonomy): domain Bacteria; phylum Chloroflexota; class Dehalococcoidia; order UBA2979; family UBA2979; genus SHYQ01. The sequence goes on from JBFWQJ010000072.1 coordinate 2,420, forward strand.
TTGTGGCGATCGGCATGAGCGCGCTGCTCTCCTCGATCGGGCTGTTCGTGGTCGGCGCTGGGATCACGCTGCTGACCGGGCGGAACCTGGTCTACGGCGGCGTGCGCCAACTGGTGCTGGGCCTGTTGGCTGCAGTGCTTACCTTCCTGATCGGATCCGCGATCGGGGACGTGACAGGGATCTAGCCGCGAATTGCACAAACCTTGCACGCGGCACCCCGGTCCGAATCTCCGCCGCGTCGATTAGGTCTGTTGGCTGGTTTGCTGTGCGATTGAGCGCGCTGCTATTCTCAGGGCCGTCGAGGCTCCTCGGGGCCCGACGGCAACGCCGCCCTCTCCCCAACAGGGCCCGTGTGATCAGTTGATCAATCCGCTCTCGTCGTTCCTGGGAATGTTTTCCCACGACATCGGCATCGACCTCGGCACCGCCAACACCCTGGTGAGCGTGCGGGGCCGCGGCATCGTCATCGACGAGCCGTCGGTCGTCGCCATCGACCGCGTGTCGAAGCGCGTCCTCGCCATCGGCGCGGAGGCGAAGCGCATGGTCGGCCGCACGCCTTCCACGATCGTGGCGGTGCGCCCCCTGCGCGACGGGGTCATCTCCGACTTCACGACGACCGAGAAGATGCTCCAGTACTTCATCCGCTCCGTGAACGAGCGCTTTGGCCTCGGCATCCCGAAGCCGCGCGTCGTCGTCGGCATCCCCTCCGGGGCGACCGAGGTGGAGAAGCGCGCCGTGCACGACGCGGCGATGGCCGCCGGCGCCCGCGCCGCCTACCTCATCGAGGAGCCCATGGCCGCCGCGATCGGCTCCGGGCTGCCCGTCATGGACGCCGCCGGATCCATGTGCGTCGACATCGGCGGCGGCACCACGGAGGTCGCGGTGATCGCCCTCGGCGGCATCGTCCGCTCGCAGAGCGTGCGCGCGGCCGGCGACGCGATGGACCAGGCGATCATCGACTACGCCCGCCAGGTGCATAACACGCTGATCGGCGAGCGCACCGCGGAGCAGATCAAGATCGAGGCCGGCAGCGCGTTCCCCCTCGACGAGGAGTGGACCGTCGACCTGCGCGGGCGCGACCTGGCGACGGGGCTGCCGAAGACGATCGAGCTCTCCACCGTGGAACTGCGCGACGCGCTCTCCGGCGTGACGAACGAGATCGTCCGCGCCGTCCGCGCCACGATCGAAACGACGCCGCCGGAGCTGGTGGCCGACCTCATGCTCCACGGCATCGCGATGACCGGGGGCGGCTCGCTCCTGCGCGGCCTGGACCGCCGCGTGGCGACCGAGACGCGCTTCCCCGTGTATGTGACCGAGGATCCGCTGCGCACCGTGGTTCGCGGCTGTGCCGAGGCGCTCGAAGAGGCGGAGACCTTGCAGAAGGTCCAGTCCGCCGTGGCGAGTCGCCGCCCGCCGCGATAGCGGCTCGTCCTGGTCGTCTCATCGCCGAGGCGACCGGATCCCGCCGCGCGAGCGGCGTCTCCGGTCGTGCCGGTCGTCGAGGCGATCAGGACGCGCCATCGCGGTACCGTCCCAGGCCGGAGGCCCCGCATGACGGGGTCGCCCAGCATTCGTGGGGGCCCGGCCAGGGGCCCCCACGAAAACTCTCCCCAGCCCGCCGCTCCCGCCCCGTGCGGACGCGGCCACGATGACCGGCGCGGGACACCTCCGCGCCGCGGGTGGGGAGGGGCGCGCGTGGTCATCGTCCGGCAGGCCGCCTGGCTCTCCGCCCTGGTCGCCACCGCGATCGTGCTCCTGCTCCTCTCGCCGCTCGCCCCCGCCGGACGCCTCGAGGAGTTCGCGGGCGGGATCTTCGCGCCGGCCGCGGCCTCCGTGCGCGCCGCCGTCCGCCCCGCCGCCGACGTGTTCCTGCACGCCGGGCAGATAGGGGAGCTCTCCGCGGAGAACGCCGACCTCCGCCGCGCGCTCGAGCGGAGCGAGGCGGACCTCGCGGCGCTGCGCGAGGAGCGCGCGCGCATCCAGCAGGCCAGCGCGCTGGTGGCCGCCGTCGGCGACCGTGCCGATCAGTTCGTGACCGCCGCCGTCCTTGCGCGCGACCCCACCCCCGGACGCCACCTGGTGCTCATCGACCGTGGCGCGCGGCACGGGGTGCGTCCGGGCCAGCCGGTCCTCGGCGCCGCCGCCACGCTCGTCGGCATCGTGTCCGAGGTGGACGGCGAGCACGCGCGCATCCGCCTGATCACGGACCGCGAGTCCGCCGTGTCCGTCATGGTGCAGTCCTCCCGCACCCCGGCCGCCCTCGCCGGCACCGGCGAGGGGCTGCGGCTCGACTTCGTCCCGCACGGCGCGCCGGTCGCCGCGGGCGACGTGGTGCTCACCGCCGCGCTCGGCGGGCTGCTCCCGCCGGGCCTGCTCGCGGGCAAGGTGACGAGCGTCCAGGCCGCCCCACAGGCCCTGCACGAGACGGTGGTCGTGGAGCCCCTGTCCGACCTCGCCCGGCTCGAGGAGCTCCTCGTCATGACGGGCTTCACGCCCGGCGCGGAGCTGCCGCTGCCCCCGAAGGACGAGGGCCGATGATCGCGTTCCCACTGCTGCTGCTGGCGATGGGCGCCGCCGTGCTGCAGGTGGGAGCGGTGCCGGCCGCGTTCCACCAGCCGCTCGCCGCCCCGGTGCTGCCCGTCGCGCTCCTCGCCGGCTGGGCCGCGATCCGCCGCCCGCGCGAGGCGTGGCCGGTGCCGCTGGGCGCCGCGATCGTGCTCGGCGCCGTGTCGGAGGGCCGCGTCGGCCTGTACCTCCTCGCGCTGCTCCCCGCCCTCGCGATCGCCACGTTCGTGCGCCTGCGTGAACGCCGCGGCGAGGGCACGGCGTCCAGGCGGCTCGCGCTCGCCGCGGTGGGCGGCGCGGCCGGGACGCTGTGTTATGTCCTCTCAATCGCCGCGGCTGCCGGCACCGCCCGCACGCTGTCGCCCGCCCTCCCCGCGCTCCTCGGCGGCATGGCGTGGACCGGCATGCTCGCTGCCCTGCTGGCGGCCGCGCTGTGGCGCGTGCGGAGCGACCGCGGCGGACTGTTCGCGTGAGCGGCGAGGCGTCCGGCAGCATCCTCCGGCTGCGCGTGCTGCTGGGCGTGGTGCTCGCCCTGTCCGCCGTCCTGGTCGCGCAGGTGCTGCGATTGCAGGTGCTCGACCCGGTCGTGCCGCTGTCCGCGCGCGACGGCATCCCGCGCGTCCTCCCGGTGGAGGCGCCCCGCGGCCTGATCACCGACCGCGACGGCACGGTGCTGGCCCGCAACGTGCCCCGCTACCGCGTCTCGCTCATCCCGGGCGACATCCCCGCCGAGGAGGCCCCCCGGCGCGCCGCCCTCCTCCGCATCGCGCAGGCGCTGCGCATCGCCTACAGCGACCTGGAGGACGCGGCGACCTCCGGGCTCGCCATCGTCGACCCGTTCGCGCCGGTGCCGCTGCGCCAGGGAATGACCGGCGACGAGGCGATCATGGTGCGGGCCGCACTCGCGGGGATCCCCGCCGCACGCGTCGAGGTGGCCCCGGCGCGCGAGTACGAGCCGACCGGCGCGCTCGCGCACATCCTCGGCTACGTGAGCGCCCTGCCCTCCGAGCGCGCGGCCGCACTGGTCGCGGAGGGCTACGCGCTCGACGCGCGTATCGGCCTCGCGGGCGTGGAGACGCAGTACGAGCGCGCGCTGCGCGGGACGCCCGGCCGCCGCCTGGTGCTCAGCGACCCTCAGGGCCGCGAGCTGCGGGAGCTGGGCGAGGAGCCCCCGGTGCCGGGCGGCAACGTGGTGCTATCCGTCGACCTCGACCTCCAGCGCGCGGCGGAGGCGGCGGTCGCGCGCGGCATCGAGAAGGGCCGGACCATCCTCAAGCCCACGAGCCAGCCGCGCCCGCCCGCGATCCTCGCGGGCTCCGCCGTCGTCCTCGACGTCCGCAACGGCGAGGTGCTCGCCATGGTCTCGCAGCCCTCGTACGACCCGAACGTCTTCGAGCGCGGGACGAGCGCGGAGGTCTCCGCGCTGTTCACGGACCCCGCCCGCCCGATGGTGGACCGCGCGTACATGGAAGTGCACGCGCCCGGCTCGATCTTCAAGCCGCTGGTCGCCGTCGCGGCGCTGGAGGAGGGCGTGGTCACGACGGACACCACGATCTTCAGCGGCGGCTCGCTGAGCGTCCGCAGCCAGTACGACCCGAGCGTGGTCTACGTCTTCGGCGACTGGGCCGTGCACGGCAACACCAACCTGAACCGGGCGCTCGCCCGGTCTTCGGACGTGTACTTCTACCAGGTGTCGGGCGGGCTCTGGGAGGGTGGACGCGAGACGTTCAAGGGCCTCGGCGCGGACCGCCTGGCCGCATGGTCGCGGCTCGCCGGCCTCGGGCGCCCCACCGGCATCGACCTCCCCGGCGAGGCGTCGGGCCTCGTCCCGGACAGCGCGTGGAAGCGGAGCGTGGTGGGCGAGGAGTGGCTGCTGGGCGACACGTACACGTTCGGCATCGGCCAGGGCTACCTCACCACCTCGCTGCTCCAGATGGCGACGCTGGCCGCGGGGATCGCGAACGGCGGCGAGATCCCCGTCCCCCGCGTCGTCCGCGGCATCGAGCGCAACGGCATGTTCAGCTCGACCCCGCCGCGCGTGGGCGCCCGGCTCCCCGTGAGCGCGGAGCACCTGGCCGCCGTCCGAGGTGGCATGGAGACGGCGGCCTCCGCGACGGACGGCACGGCGACGACCGGCGTCCCCGCGGGCGTGCGCATCGGCGGCAAGACCGGCACGGCCGAGTTCGGACAGCGCTACCCGGACGGCTCCTTCGACACGCACGGGTGGTACATGGCGTACGCCCCCGCCGACGCGCCCGAGGTCGCCGTGGCGGTCTACCTCGAATACGGCGTCGGGCAGACGCACGCCGGCCCGGTGGCGAAGGAGATCCTCGAGGCCTACTTCGGCCAGAGCGCGCCGCGGGTGGCCCGATGAACCTGGCGCGCCCCCGCCCCGGGATCGTGCCGGACGCCGTGCTGCTGCTCGCCGCCTGCCTCCTGGCGACGGGAGGCCTGCTGATCGCCCGCGCGCTGGCGATGGAGGAGCAGCGCGCCGTGAGCCCGGAGTTCATCCGCCAGGCCGTCTACCTCGGCGTCGGCCTCGTCGCGATGGCGGTGGCGTCGAGGACGGACTACCGCCTGCTGCGCACGCTCGCCCCGCAGCTCTTCGTCGCGGGCGCGGCCGGCCTCGTGCTGGTGCTGGTGCTCGGATCGCACGAGTACGGCGCACGGCGCTGGATCGGGCTCCCCGGCGGCATCACCGTGCAGCCTTCCGAGTTCGCGAAGATCGTCGTGGCGGTCGCAGGCGCCGCATTCGCGGCGGAGCGCGCGCCCACCGGCCGCGCGGCCAGCGTGCTGCTCGGCATCTTCGCGTTCTTCGCGGGGCTGATCGTCCTCGAGCCCGACCTCGGCACGGCGATCGTCTTCGGCCTCGCGTGGTTCGCGGTCGCGCTCGCCTGGGGCGTGTCGTCGAGGTACCTCGGCGGGCTGGTGGTGCTCGGCGTGTCCATGTTCCCGCTGGCGCTGGCGGTGGCGATCCCGGACTACCAGCGCGAACGGCTGGCGGTGTTCCTCGACCCGGGGCGGGACCCGCTGGGGAGCGGGTTCACCCTGCGACAGGTGGAGGTCGCGTTCAGCGCCGGGGGCATGACGGGCCGCGGCTTCAACGGCGCCTCCTCCGCGCTGGCCGGCGTCGCGCCGCGGTCCTCGGATTTCGCGTTCGCGCAGCTGGGCGAGTTCGGCGGCGCGATGATCACCGTCGCCGTGATCGCGCTGTTCGCGGTCGTGGCGTGGCGAGGCTACCGCGCGGCCTCGGGCGCGCCGGACGAGTTCGGCCGGCTGCTCGCGGTCGGGCTCACGACGGTGATCGTGCTGCAGGCCGCGGTGCACATCGCGGTGAACATGCGGCTGTTCCCGGCGACCGGCATCCCGTTGCCGTTCGTCTCCACCGGTGGCTCCGCGCTCGTCGCGGTGTTCACTGCGATTGGCATCCTCGAGTCGATCGCCGCGCACCGGGTGCCCAGGCTGCGGGACCGCATGCCCTGAGGCGCTCCGCGCCTACAGCTCGCCCTCGATCCACGCGTCCACCATCCGCCGCGCCACGGCGTCCGCGCGCGGCAGCTGCACGGAGCCGTCCGGCGGCAGGTGCCGCAGCTCGTCGCGCGTGAACCACCGCGCGTCCGCGATCTCCTCGTCGTCGAGGCGGATCTCGAGCGCCGTCGCCGTGCCGAGGAAGCCGAGCATGAGCTGCGCGGGGAACGGCCACGGCTGCGAGGAGTGGTACCGCACGTCCGACAGGCGCACCCCCACCTCCTCGAACACCTCGCGCGTCACGGCGCCTTCGAGGCTCTCGCCCGCCTCCACGAAGCCGGCGAAGCAGGTGTAGATCGCGCCCGGGCGTCGGCGGTTCCGCCCGAGCAGCACGCGCTCCCCGTCCGGCGAGGCGACGAGGGTGATGACCGCCGGGTCGATGCGCGGATGGTGGATGGAGCCGCAGGCGTGGTTCGTGCAGGTGAGGACGTGCCCCGCCTCGCCGACCATCGTCGGGGCACCGCAGCGGCCGCAGTGGCGCTGCACGCCGTGCCACAGGAGCACGCCGCGGTGTGAGGCGGCCATGGCCGCCTCGGCGCCGGGCAGCAGCGAGCCCACCTCGCGCAGGTCGGCGAGCCGCGCGCCGGCGGGCAGCGCCGCCGTGATCGCGTCCTCCTCCGTGTCGCCGGCGTCGATCGCGACGTGCAACGCCTCCTCGACAGCGCCGAGGAGTACCGGCTCGCCGGTCACGAGCGTCGCCAGGTCGCGCTCCGCGAACGGTGCGAGCCGAGGCCCCTCCGGGGTGTCGACCACGGGGAAGCGGTCGCGCCAGCCGACGATGAAGCGCGTCGCCTCGTCCTTCAGCGCGCGCTCCCACCACGCGGTGTCGCGTCTGCGCTCCACCAGCCGGTCGAGCCCATCCCCGCCGTAGACGTTCGCTGCTGCCATCTGCCCACCTCGTCGTGACTGTCCGCGCCCGGCAGCGTACCGCGCGCTGCTCCGGACGCGGAACGGCCGCCCGTCGCCGGGCGGCCGTCCGTGAGTTGCATCAGCGTCCGAGGACTACGGCGTGAGCGCCGGCTCCGCGGACTCCGAGGAGACCGAGCCCACCACCCGCTCGAACTTCACCTCGCCGTCGACGTAGTCGATGCGGATGGTGTCGCCTTCCTCGTACGAACCCTCCAGGAGGGCGTCGGACAGACGGTCCTCGACCTGGTTCTGGATCACGCGGCGCAGCGGGCGGGCGCCGAAGACCGCGTCGAACCCCTCGTTGCCGAGGTAGTCGAGCAGCGCCTCGGTGACCTCCACCGACATCGACTTCTCCTTGAGGTTGTTCCGGAGGTCGTCCAGCTCAAGGTTCACGATGCGACGGATGTCGTGCTGCTGCAGCGCGTGGAACACCACCGGCGTGTCGATGCGGTTGAGGAACTCGGGCCGGAAGACCCGCTTCATCTCCTCCTCGACACGCTGCTTCATCCGCTTGTACTGGTCCTCCGCCGTCTTGGCCTCGTCCTGCGTGGTGTTGAAGCCGACGCGCGAGTCCTTGCGGATGAGGTCCGACCCCACGTTGGAGGTCATGATGATGATGGTGTTCCGGAAGTCCACCTTGCGGCCCTTCGCGTCGGACAGGTGCCCGTCGTCGAAGATCTGCAGGAGCATGTTGAACACGTCCGGGTGGGCCTTCTCGATCTCGTCGAGCAGGATCAGGCAGTACGACTTGCGCCGCACCAGGTCCGTCAGCTGCCCACCGTCGTCGTAGCCCACGTAGCCCGGCGGCGAGCCGACCAGGCGCGACACCGTGTGCTTCTCCATGAACTCCGACATGTCGATGCGGACGATGTTGTCCTTCGACCCGAACATGAACTCGCCCAGCATCTCCGCCAGGTACGTCTTACCGACGCCCGTGGGGCCGAGGAACATGAACACGCCGATCGGGCGCTTCGGGTCCTTCAGGCCAGCGCTGGCGCGGCGCACCGCGCGCGAGACGGCGGTGACCGCCTCGTCCTGGCCGATGACGCGGTCCTTCAGGAACGAGTCCATCTCCAGCAGGCGCTGCGATTCCTCCGCGGCGATGCGCGACAGCGGCACACCGGTCCACTGCGAGATCACATCGCGGATGTCGTCCTCGCCCACCACGGGGTGCTGGGCCTCGCGCTCCTGCTCCACCTCCGCCTCGAGCTCTTCGAGCTTCGTCTGGAGGCGCACCTCCCGCTCGCGCAGCTCGGCGGCGTACTCGTACTGCTGGTTCGCGATCGCCTGGTCCTTCTCCCGGCGCAGCGCCTCCAGGCCACTGGTGGCCTCGCGCACGGACGTTGGGGTGGAGTGGCGACGGATGCGCACGCGCGCCGACGCCTCGTCCATCAGGTCGATCGCCTTGTCCGGCAGGAACCGGTCGGAGACATAGCGCGCGGACAGCTCCGCCGCCGCGGACAGCGCCTCGTCCGAGATCTTCAGCTTGTGGTGCTCCTCGTACGCGGGGCGGATGCCCTTGAGGATCGACACCGTGTCATCGATCGACGGCTCGTCCACGCGCACCGGCTGGAAGCGCCGCTCCAGCGCCGCGTCCCGCTCGATGTGCTTGCGGTACTCGTCCAGCGTGGTCGCGCCGATCGCCTGGATCTCGCCGCGCGCGAGCGCGGGCTTCAGGATGTTCGCCGCGTCCACCGCGCCCTCGGCCGCGCCGGCGCCGACGAGCATGTGCAGCTCGTCGATGAACAGCACGCAGTTCCCCGAGGACTTGATCTCCTCGATGACCTTCTTCAGGCGCTCCTCGAACTCGCCGCGGTACTTGGTGCCCGCGACCAGCAGTCCGATGTCGAGCGTGAGCATGCGCTTGCCGACGAGCGTGTCCGGCACGTCGCCCGAGACGATGCGGTGAGCCAGGCCCTCCGCGACCGCCGTCTTGCCGACGCCCGGCTCGCCGATGAGCACGGGGTTGTTCTTGGTGCGGCGCGAGAGGATCTGGACGACACGCTCGATCTCGTGGTCGCGTCCCACGATCGGGTCGAGCTGGCCCCCGCGCGCCATCGCGGTGAGGTCCACGCCCAGCTGATCCAGCGTGGGGGTGCGCACGGAGCGCTGCCCCGCAGCGCTGGCGGCGCCACCGCCGCCGCCGGCGGCCTGGCCGCCCTGCGGCTGCGACTGAGCGAGGATGCGCGTGGTCTCCCCGCGCACCCGCTCCAGGTTCACGCCCAGGCTCTCCAGCACGCCCGCCGCAATGCCCTCGCCCTCGCGGACGAGGCCGAGCAGCAGGTGCTCGGTGCCGATGTACGAGTGGCCCAGCCGGCGCGCCTCGTCGACGGCCAGTTCAATGACCTTCTTCGCGCGCGGCGTCAGCCCGATCTCGCCGGACGACGCGCGGTCGCCGCGGCCGATGATGAACTCGACCGCGGACCGCACCTTGTTGAGCTCCACGCCCAGGTTGGAGAGGACCTTCGCGGCCACCCCGTCACCCTCGCGCACGAGCCCGAGCAGCAGGTGCGCGGTGCCGATGTAGTTGTGGTTGAAGCGCTGCGCCTCTTCCTGCGCCAGCGTCAACACACGTCGG
>JBFWQJ010000073.1:0-11999 GCA_050249515.1 Dehalococcoidia bacterium
CCTGTCCGGCACGCTCGCCCCGTAGGCAGCGCGCGGCGTCCATCTTGTTACGCGGATGACACGCCGGTCGCGCGAATGTGCGATCCCGCGGTCGATATGCTGAGAGGACCCGGAACGCGGACGGCACTCTGCCTCGGCTGCGACGCGCCCACGGCGTGCGCACTCCGCGCGACCAGGAACTGGCGGAGAGGGGCCGACGATCCTGCACCGCCACCATCTCCGGATGCACCCCGGCTCCCCGTCCCCCCTGGGCGCGACGTGGGACGGCGCGGGCGTGAACTTCGCGCTGTTCTCCGAGAACGCGACGGCCGTTGAGCTGTGCCTGTTCGCCTCACCCGAGGACACGAACCCCGAGCGCGTGCTGCTGACGGAGCGGCACGCGCTGGTGTGGCATGTCTACCTGCCGGACGTGCGTCCCGGCCAGCTCTACGGCTACCGCGTGCACGGCGCGTACGACCCGGCGCGGGGACATCGCTTCAACCCGAACAAGGTGCTGCTGGACCCGTACGCCAAGGCGCTGGCGCGCGGCACGCTCTGGAACGACCGCATGTTCGGCTACGTCATCGGGGATCCGGACGGGGACCTGTCGTACGACGACCGCGACAACGCGGGCCACGCCCCGCTGGCCGAGGTGATCGACCCCGCGTTCACGTGGGGCGACGACCGGCCGCCTCGGACGCCGCTGCACCGCAGCATCATCTACGAGATGCACGTGAAAGGCTTCACGCAGCTGCATCCGGACGTCCCGGAGCACCTGCGCGGCTCCTATGCCGGGATCGCCAGCGCGCCCGTCATCGACTACCTGCGCGACCTGGGCGTGACGGCGGTCGAGTTGATGCCGGTGCACGCGTTCCTGGATGACCGGCACCTGATGGAGCGCGGGCTGCGCAACTACTGGGGCTACAACACGATCGCCTATTTCGCGCCCGACGGGCGGTACGCCTCTACCGGGGACGGCGTGGACGCCGTGCGCGAGTTCAAGATCATGGTGCGCGCGCTCCACGCCGCGGGGATCGAGGTGATCCTGGACGTGGTCTACAACCACACGGCGGAGGGGAGCCACATGGGCCCCACCGTCTCGTTCCGCGGCATCGACAACGCGGCGTACTACCGGCTGTCGCCGGACGACCCTCGCTACTACATGGACTTCACGGGCACGGGCAACACGCTCAACCTGCGCGAGCCGCGCGTGCTGCAGCTGGTGATGGACAGCCTCCGCTACTGGGTGGAGGAGATGCACGTCGATGGCTTCCGCTTCGACCTCGCCAGCGCGCTGGCGCGCGAGTTGTACGAGGTGAACCAGCTGGCGGCGTTCTTCCAGATCATCGCGCAGGACCCGGTGCTCTCGCGCGTGAAGCTGATCGCGGAGCCGTGGGACGTGGGCGAGGGCGGCTACCAGGTCGGGCAGTTCCCCATGCAGTGGGCAGAGTGGAACGGGCTCTACCGCGACACCGTGCGCCGCTACTGGCGCGCCGAGCCGGGCCAGATCCCGGAGATGGCGACACGCCTCGCCGGGAGCAGCGACCTGTACGAGACGAGCGGGCGCCTCCCGTTCGCCTCGATCAACTTCGTGACCGCGCATGACGGGTTCACGCTGCGCGACCTGGTGTCCTACGAGCAGAAGCACAACGACGCGAACGGCGAGGACAACCGCGACGGGCACAACGACAACATCAGCGAGAACTTCGGCGCCGAGGGAGAGACGGACGACGAGGCGATCCGCGCCCGCCGGGTGCAGCAGATGCGGAACTTCATCGCGACGATGATGGTCTCGCAGGGCGTGCCGATGCTCCTCGCCGGCGACGAGATCGGGCGCACGCAGGGCGGCAACAACAACGCCTATGCGCAGGACAACGAGATCTCGTGGGTGGACTGGAACCTGGAGCCCTGGCAGCAGGACCTGCGCCGCTTCGTGCGCTCCACCATCCGCATGCGCAAGGAGCAGCCGGTGCTGCGCCGCCGCCGCTTCCTGGAGGGACGCCGGCACGGCAGCGGCAGCTTCGATGTGGCGTGGTACCTGGAGGACGGGACCGAGATCACAGAGGAGGAGTGGGCGCAGGAGTGGCGTCACTGCTTCGCGCTGCGCCTGGGCGGAGACGCGATCGACGAACTGGACGAGGACGGCAACGCGATCCTCGGCGACACGCTCCTCGTGCTCTTCAACAGCGGCCAGTACGAGGTGGAGTTCCAGCTCCCGCGCTACCGTCGCGGCCGGCGCTGGCACCCGATGATCGACACCGCTGCTGACACGCGCGGTCGATGGGTGCGGCTGAACGTGTACCGTCTCCTACCCGGCTCCATGGCTATCCTGCGTCTCGGTACGAGGAGGAGGTAACCCGTGCCGTCAGACTCGCTCCACCTCCCCGCCTCCCAACCGCCGCGCGTCCTGGTGGACGCGGTGATGCCCACCGTGGACGGCGGCCGCCGCCCGGCGAAGTGCACCGTGGGCGACCTGTTCACCGTGCACGCGCACCTGGTCGCGGACGGCCATGACCTGGTCACCGGCATGCTCATGATCCGCCCGGACGAGGGCGGCGACTGGGTGGAGACGCCGCTGGAGTCCCTGGGCAACGACGAGTACCGCGCACGCGTGATCGCGAACGAGGTCGGCCGCTACCGCTACGTGGTGGAGGCCTGGATCGACGCCTACCGGTCGTGGGCGGCGGACCTGGAGCGGCGCGTGCTGGCGGGCTGGGACGTCACCTCGGAGCTGCCGCATGGCGCGCAGCTCGCCGCGGAGGCGGCCGGTCGAGCGAGCTGGCCGGACGGCGGACGGCTGCACCACCTGGCCGAGCGGCTCGGCGACGACGCGGTCCCCGCCATCGAGCGCGCCAGCACGGCCCTCGAGGCGGACCACGTCGATCTCGTCTCGCGCTACCCGGACCGCACGAGCGCGGCGCGCGGCGAAGGGGATCTTCCGCTGGTGGTCGACCCGGAGCGCGCTCGCTTCGGCGCGTGGTACGAGATGTTCCCGCGCTCCGCCGGCAACGATCCCTCGCGCAGCGCGACGTTCCGCGAGGCGGCCGCGCGCCTGCCGGACATCGCGGCGATGGGCTTCGACGTGCTCTACCTGCCGCCGGTGCACCCGATCGGCAGCACCAAGCGGAAGGGCCGCAACAACGCGCTGGAGGCCGCGCCCGGCGACCCGGGGAGCCCGTGGGCGATCGGATCGGACGCGGGCGGGCACACCGCCGTCCACCCCGACCTCGGCACGATCGATGACTTCGACTGGTTCGTGCGGGAGGCGGAGGCGCACGGGCTCGCGGTCGCCCTCGACATCGCGTTCCAGTGTTCGCCGGACCACCCGTGGGTGCGGGAGCACCCGGAGTGGTTCCGCCACCGCCCGGACGGCTCGATCAAGTACGCGGAGAATCCGCCGAAGCGATACGAGGACGTGTACCCGCTGGACTTCGACACGCCCGACTGGCGCGCGCTCTGGACCGCGCTCCTTGAGGTGTTCCGCTTCTGGATGGCGCACGGCGTCACGATCTTCCGCGTCGACAACCCGCACACCAAGCCGTTCCCGTTCTGGGAGTGGCTGATCGCGGAGGTGAAGCGCGAACGCCCGGAGGCGATGTTCCTCGCGGAGGCGTTCACGCGCCCGAAGCGGATGCAGGCGCTCGCGAAGCTGGGCTTCGACCAGTCATACACGTACTTCACCTGGCGCAACACGAAGCAGGAGCTGACGGAGTACTTCACGGAGCTGTCCACGCCGCCGGTGGCGGACTTCCTGCGTCCCAACCTGTTCGCGAACACGCCGGACATCCTGCACGAGTACCTGCAGGTGGGCGGACGCCCCGCGTTCCTCGTGCGGGCCGTGCTCGCGGCGACCCTCGGGCCCACGTGGGGCATTTACAGCGGGTACGAGCTGTGCGAGGGCGACGCGGTGCCGGGCACCGAGGAGTACGCGGACTCGGAGAAGTACGAGATCCGCGTCCGCGACTGGGATGCGCCCGCGAACATCAAGGCGGAGATCACCCGGCTGAACGAGGTGCGGCGCACGCAGCGCGCGCTGCAGTTCACACGGGACCTGTGGTTCCTGCCGGTGGAGAACGACCAGCTGATCGCCTACATGAAGCAGGACCCGCACGGCGGCGGGCACGTGCTGGTGGTCGTGAACCTCGATGTCACCGGGACGCAGAGCGGGTACGTCGGGCTGCCGATGGAGGCGCTGGGGCTGCGCGCGGACGAGCAGTTCGTCGTGCACGACACGCTGAACGACCGCCGTCACCTCTGGCACGGGGAGTGGAACTTCGTCCGGCTCGACCCGCGCGTGGAGGTGGCGCACGTCTTCGTCTTCGAGGGCCCGACGCAGACCGAGCGCGAGGTCGAGGCGTACCGATGACGACGACGAACCCGCAGTCCGCGCTGCCGAACGATCCGCTCTGGTACAAGGACGCGATCATCTACGAGCTGTACGTCCGCACGTTCCAGGACGGGACGGGCGACGGGACAGGCGACTTCAAGGGGCTGGCCCAGCGGCTCGACTACCTCGCGAAGCTCGGCATCAACTGCCTGTGGCTGCTGCCGTTCTATCCGTCGCCCATGCGTGACGGCGGGTACGACATCGCCGACTACACCTCGGTGCATCCGGACTTCGGCACCATGCGGGATTTCCGGCAGTTCATCCGTGCGGCGCACGCGCGCGGCATCCGCGTGATCACGGAGCTGGTGATCAACCACACCTCGGACCAGCATGCGTGGTTCCAGAAGGCGCGCCGGGCGCCTCGCGGCTCGGCGGCCCGATCGATGTACGTGTGGAGCGACGACCCATCGGCGTACAGCGGCACGCGGATCATCTTCACGGACACGGAGACGTCCAACTGGGCGTGGGACCCCGTGGCCGAACAGTACTACTGGCACCGGTTCTTCTCGCACCAGCCGGACCTCAACTACGCCAACCCGCGCGTGCGGTCAGAGGTGAAGCGGATCATCAAGTTCTGGCTGGACGCCGGGGTGGACGGGCTGCGCCTGGACGCCGTGCCCTACCTCTGCGAGCGCGAGGGGACGAACAACGAGAACCTGCCGGAGACGCACGCCGTCCTGAAGGACCTGCGCGCCTACGTGGACGCGCACTGGGAGGGGCGCATGCTCCTCGCCGAGGCGAACCAGTGGCCGGAGGACGTGATCGCCTACTTCGGCGACGGCGACGAGTGCAACATGGCCTTCCACTTCCCCGTCATGCCGCGCCTGTTCATGGCGCTGCGGCAGGAGGACCGGCACCCGATCACCGACATCCTCGCCCAGACGCCCGCGATCCATGAGTCGTGCCAGTGGGGGCTGTTCCTCCGCAACCACGATGAGCTGACGCTGGAGATGGTGACGGACGAGGAACGCGACTACATGTACTCGGCCTACGCGGCCGACCCGCAGATGCGCGTGAACGTGGGCATCCGGCGTCGCCTCGCCCCGTTGATGCAGAACAACCGTCGCGCGATCGAATTGCTGAACAGCCTGCTCTTCGCGCTCCCGGGCACCCCGATCCTCTACTACGGAGATGAGTTGGGGATGGGGGACAACGTGTTCCTGGGCGACCGGGATGGCGTGCGCACACCGATGCAGTGGACGGGAGACCGCAACGCGGGCTTCTCCTCGGCCGACCCCGCGCGCCTGTACCTGCCGGTGATCGCCGACCCGCTGTACGGCTACCAGGCCGTGAACGTGGAGGCGCAGGAGCGGACGCCGTCCTCCTTCCTCAACTGGATGCGCCGGCTGATCGCGCTGCGGCGCGAGCGCCCCGTGTTCGGTCGAGGCACGCTGGAGATGCTGCACCCGGAGAACCGCCGCGTCCTCGCCTTCGTCCGCCGCCACGAGGATGAGACGGTGCTGGTGGTCGCGAACCTGTCGCGCTTCGTGCAGCCGGTGGAGCTGGAGCTCCCGGAGTTCGCCGGCCTCGTGCCGGTCGAGATGCTCGGGCAGACGCCCTTCCCGGTGATCGACGACGGGCCGATGCGCCTCGCGCTCGGACCGCATTCGTTCTACTGGTTCTCGCTCACCCCGCAGCCGCAGGCCGTGGCGTCCGAGGAGCCGGAGTCCGGCGTGCTTCCGCTGCGCGGCGACTGGGCCGCCGTGGTCGAGGAGCCGGCGGCCGGTGTGCTGGAGCGCGACTACCTCCCGGGCTTCCTCGCGCAGCAGCGGTGGTTCGGCGGCAAGGCCCGCACCATCAGCGGCACGCGCATCGTGGAGGTGGCCCCGCTGCAGCGCCGGCCCACGCCCGCGTGGTGGGTGCTGGTGCGCGTGACGTACGAGGACGGCGGCGAGGAGACGTACCACGTCCCGCTGGCCGTGGTCACGGGCCGCCTCGCGCGGCGGATCACCGACGCGTCGCCGTCCGCCGTGCTGGCACGCCTCGGCGGGGAGCCCGGACGGGGACTGCTGGTGGACGCCATGGAGTGCGAAGACGTCGCGCTCGCGATGCTCGAGGTGGCGACCGCCGCGAGCGCGGTGCCGGCGCGCCACGGGGAGTTGCGCGTGCAGCGATCGCGGATCCTCGCGCCGCTCGTGGACGGGTTGGAGGACACGCCCGCCGTGCGCCGGGTGGGCGGCGAGCAGAGCAACACGTCGGTGCGCTTCGACCAGCAGCTGATCCTGAAGGTGCTGCGCCGCGTGGAGGCGGGCGTGCACCCCGCCGTGGAGATGGAGCGCCACCTCACGCGCGCCGGCTTCGAGCACTCCCCCCGACTGGGCGGGACGATCGCGTACGCGCCGGCCGAGGGCGACCCGATGGCGCTGGCGATGCTGCAGGAGTTCGTCTGGAACCAGGGCGACGGCTGGTCGTACACGATCGATCAGCTCGTGCGGTACTTCGAGGAGACGAACGACGAGGCCCCGCCGGTGCCGGGTGACCCGGTGGCGCTGGCCGCCGCCGGCACGCCCGCGGTGGCCGCGGCGGAGACGCCGTACCCCGATCCTGTGTACCACGACAACGCGCGCACGCTCGGCGTCCGCACCGCGGAGATGCACCTCGCGCTCGCGCGGAGCCTCGGCGACGCCGACTTCGAACCGACGCCCATCGCCCGCGAGGACCTGGAGGCGGTGATGCGGCGCATCGTCGCGCGCCTGCGCCAGTCCGGCGCGGAACTGCGCGCGCGCCGCTCGGAACTACCGGAGGAGCTGCAGGCGGACCTCGCGGAAGTGCTGGAGGGCGGCCGCGGCCTCCTCACGCGGCTGCGCCCGCTGACCGCGGGCGCGGGCGCCGTGTCCGCGATCCGCGTGCACGGGGACTACCACCTGGGCCAGCTGCTGTGGGCACGCAACGACTTCATGATCATCGACTTCGAGGGCGAGGTCGGCACGCCGATCGAGCAGCGCCGCGCCCGCGCCTGCGCGCTGACGGACGTCGCCGGGATGCTCCGCTCCTTCGAGTACGCCGCCGACGTGGGGCTGCGCACGTACACGGAGACCGTGCCCGGCATGGCCGGCAACGAGCAGCTCCAGCGCCTGGCGGCCGCATGGACCGACGGCGCGGTGCACGGGTTCATCGAGGGTTACGTGGAGGCGGCGGGCGACGCGCCGTTCCTGCCGCACGACCGGGAGCAGTTCCGGCGCTGGCTGGACCTCTACCTCCTGGACAAGGCGCTGCACGAGCTGGAGTACGAGCTGGCGCACCGCCCCGCGTGGGTGCCGATCCCGCTGCGCGCGGTGGCGCGGCTGTTGCGGGGGCTGCGATGACGTCCGGACGTCCGATCCTCGGCCCGGTGGACCTGCACCTGCTGGCGGAGGGCACGCACCTGCGCGCCTTCGAGCGGCTGGGCGCCCACGTGGAGACGGTCGAGGGGATCACCGGCACCGCGTTCGCGGTGTGGGCGCCCAACGCGCGCGGCGTGTCGGTCATCGGCGACTTCAACGGCTGGGATCCGCGTCGCCACCCGATGCGCTTCCGGCAGGAAGCCGGCGTGTGGGAGCTGTTCGTGCCGGGCGTGCGCAGCGGCGCGACGTACAAGTTCAGCGTGCTGCAGGCCGATGGCCACACCCGCATCGAGAAAGCGGACCCGTACGCCTTCGCGGCCGAGCTCCGCCCGGCCAGCGCCTCGGTGGTCTGGGACCTCGAGGGCTACGAGTGGCAGGACGAGGCGTGGATGCGCGACCGCGCGCGCCGCAACGCGCTGGACGCGCCGATCGCGGTGTACGAGGTGCACCTGGGCTCGTGGATGCGCGGCGAGCAGCCCGACCAGTGGCTCAGCTACCAGGAACTCGCGACGCGCCTCGTGGACTACGTGAAGCGGATGGGCTTCACGCACGTCGAATTCCTGCCGGTGTCGGAGCACCCCCTCGATGCCTCGTGGGGGTACCAGACGCTCTCGTACTTCGCGCCGACGAGTCGCTTCGGCACGCCGCAGGACTTCATGCACCTGGTGGATGCGCTGCACGGCGCGGGCATCGGCGTGATCGTGGACTGGGTGCCGGCGCACTTCCCGAAGGACCAGCACGGCCTGGGCGTCTTCGACGGCACGCACCTGTACGAACACGAGGACCCGCGGCTGGGGGAGCACCCCGACTGGGGCACCTACATCTTCAACTACGCGCGGCGCGAGGTGGCCAACTTCCTGCTGGGCAACGCGCTCTTCTGGCTTGAGCGCTACCACCTGGACGGCCTGCGCGTGGACGCCGTCGCCTCCATGCTCTACCGCGACTACTCGCGCAAGGCGGGCGAGTGGCTGCCGAACCAGTACGGCGGACGCGAGAACATCGAGGCGATCGATTTCCTGCGCTGGCTGAACGAGACCGTGTACCGCGAGCACCCGGACGTGCTGATGATCGCGGAGGAGTCCACGGCCTGGCCCATGGTCTCCCGCCCCACGTTCCTCGGCGGGCTCGGGTTCGGGCTCAAGTGGAACATGGGCTGGATGCACGACACGCTCGAGTTCATCGCGCGTGACCCGGTCCACCGCTCGCATCACCTGGGCGAGCTGACGTTCAGCCTGCTCTACGCGTTCCACGAGAACTTCGTGCTGCCCTTCTCCCACGACGAGGTCGTGCACGGGAAGGGGTCGATGCTCGGCAAGATGCCGGGCGACCAGTGGCAGCGGATGGCGAACCTGCGTGCGCTCTACGCGTACATGTGGGGGCACCCCGGCAAGAAGCTGCTGTTCATGGGCTCCGAGTTCGGGCAGTCGGCGGAGTGGAACTTCGACCAGTCGCTGGACTGGCACCTGCTCCAGTACGACGAGCATCGCGGCGTCCAGGCGCTGGTGGAGCGCCTGAACGCGCTCTACCGCACCGAGCCCGCGCTGTACGAGGTGGACTTCGAGGGCGGCGGCTTCGAATGGCTGGAGGCGTCCGACACCGCGAACGTGGTGATCAGCTTCGTGCGCTACGCGCGCGAGCGCGACGACATGCTGCTGTTCGTCTGCAACCTCACGCCCGTCCCGCGCAGCGGCTACCGCCTGGGCGTCCCGCGCGGCGGGCGCTGGGACGTGGTGCTGAACACCGACGACCCGCGCTACGGCGGCAGCGGCTTCTCCACGCCGGAGGCGTTCGAGGCGGACGGGACGCCCTCGCATGCGCGGGATCAGTCGGTCGTCCTCACGCTCCCGCCGCTCGCGGTGCTCGTGCTGAAGCCGGGTGCCGCGTGAAGTTCTCCATGCTTTTCCACGCGCACCAGCCGCCGGACAACTACGACTTCGTCTTCGAAGAGGCGGTGACGCGCTCCTACGGCCCGTTCATCGAGCTGCTGGAGACGCTGCCCGAGATGCGCGTCTCCGCGCACTTTTCCGGCAGCCTCCTCGAGTGGCTGGAGCAGCACGACGCCGCCTTCATCTCGCGACTGCGCGCGCTCGTGGAGCGCGGGCAGGTCGAGGTGGTGGCGGCGGGCCTGCAGGAGCCCGTGCTCGCACTGCTCCCCGTCCACGACCGCGCGAACCAGATCCTCGCCCACCGCGCCTACACGCGGCGGCTGCTCGGCGCGGACGGCACGCTGGCGTGGCTCACGGAGCGCGTCTGGACGCCGGAGATCGCCGGCGACCTGGCGCGCGCGGGCATCGAGGCCGTCGCGCTGGACGAGGGCCACTTCATCGCCGCCGGTGTCCCGCGCGAGGACCTCGTCGGACCGTTCACCACGGAGTGGCTCGGGCGCCGCCTCACGGTCGCGCCGGCCTCGGACGCGATGCGCGGCGCGATCCCGTGGGAGCCCGTGCGCGATGTGCTGCGCGACGTGCGTGCGCGCGCGGCGCAGGGCCACGTCCGCATGCTCACCTTCGCGGACGACCTGGAGAAGTTCGGCATGTGGCCGGACACCTACCGCAAGGTCTGGGAGCGCGGCTGGCTGCGCGCCTTCTTCGAGGGCCTGCTGGAGTCGCGCGGGGTCGAGGTGGTCCCGCTCGGGGAGGCGCTCGCCTCGGAGCCGCCCGGCCCGCGCGTCTACCTCCCGGACGGCTCCTACCCGGAGATGCTGACGTGGTCGATGACGCCTGCGGCGCAGCGCGACCTCGCCGCGGTACGCGGGCGGCTGGAGCGCGCGCGGCTATGGGAACGCGTGTCCCCCTACGTGCACGCCGGGCTGTACTTCCAGTTCCTGGCGAAGTACCCGGAGGCCAACTACTTCCACAAGCGCATGCTGGACGTGAGCGAGCGCGTGGCGCGCCTGCATCCGCCGGAACGCGTGGCGCAGCACCCGGACGACCCGCCCGAGGCGGTCCGGCAGCTCTGGCGCGCGCAGGCGAACTGCCCCTACTGGCACGGCTGGTTCGGCGGGACGTACCTCCCCCTGCTCCGGCAGCAGGTGTTCCGCTCCCTGCTCCGCGCGGAGCGCGCGCTGGAGGACGACGGCGAACGGCGGCGCCTGCTGCGCGTGTTCGACCTCGACGCGGACGGCGTGGAGGAGGCCCTGGTCACGACCGAGGCGATGGTGCTGAGCGTCGCCCCGAACGACGGTGGCGCGATCGTGGAGTGGTCGGACCGCGAAGCGGCGGTGAACCTGGCCGACACGATCGCGCGGCGCGCAGAGGTGTACCACGACGCGGACGCGGCGCCCTACGCGCCGGACCCCGGCCGCCGCGGCATCCTGTGCGACCGCTTCCTCGCTCCCGGCGCGCCGCCGCCCCGACGCGGCGACATCGAAGACCGCGGCGACTTCGTGGGCGCGGCGTACGCGATGACGGCACGGGCGGGACGCGGCAACGCGCGCCTGCACCTGGTGCGCGAGGGCGCGGCGCCGGGCGGTCGCGTCCGCGTGGAGAAGGCGCTGACCATCGCCGCGGACGGCGCGGCCGTGCGCGCCGCGTACACGCTGACCGGCGTCGAGGGCGTGGTGGACGCGCGCTTCGGCGTGGAGTCGAACTTCGGGGTGTGCTTCGCGCACGACTTCCGCGGGGTGGTGACGGCGGAGGGACGCGCGCTGGACATCCGGCGTGGCGGCGCGGCGCGCATGGTCGGCAGCCTCGACCTCGCGGTCGACGCCCCCGCGGTCGGCGCGCGCATCGAGGCGGACCGGCCCGCGGACCTGGATGTGCGCCCGCTCACCACCGTGTCCGGATCCGAGCACGGGCTGGAGCGCCTGCAGCAGGCGGTGACGTGCCTCCTGACCTGGCCCGTCCGCCTCGCCGCCGGCGAGCGGTTCGAGGTGACGCTGGACCTCGCGCTCACCTCGCGCGCGAGCAGCGCCGCGTGACCGGCGGGCCCCACCCGTACGCGCCGCGCCTGGGCGCGCTGATCGAGGACGGTGGCGTGCGCTTCCGGGTGTGGGCGCCCGACGCCTCCCGCGTCGCCGTGCGGATCGAGGACGGTGGCTCCGCGACGGACGTGCCGATGCAGCCGGAGGAGGCGGGGTACTTCACGACGCACGTCCCCGGGATCCATGCGGGCGCGCGCTACCGCTACGTGCTGGACGGCGCCGCCGCCTACCCGGACCCGGCGTCGCGCTTCCAGCCGCACGGCGTGCACGGCGCGTCCGCCGTGGTCGATCCCTCGATGTTCGCGTGGCACGACGAGGCCTGGCGCGGCGTCGACCGCGACCGCGTGACGCGCATGGAGCTGCACGTCGGCACGTTCACGCCGGAGGG
>JBFWQJ010000074.1:0-11957 GCA_050249515.1 Dehalococcoidia bacterium
CGGTCGTGGACGTCCGCGAGGCGATGCTGGACACCGCCCCGATCCTGCACGACGAGCTCCGCACCGCCGTCCGCGCCCGTGGCGTGGACGCGGCGCCGGACAAGCCGACCAACGTCGCCCTGCACATGCGCCTGGAGAAGGGCGACCTGGACAAGGGCTTCGAGGAGGCGGACGTCGTCATCGAGCGCGAGTTCGAGACGGCGATGTTCCACCAGGGCTATATCGAGCCGCAGAACGGCTCCGCGTGGTGGGACCGCGACGGCAACATCACGATCTGGACCAGCGTCCAGGGCACCTTCAACACCCGCGACCAGATCGCGGCCGTGCTGAAGGTCCCGGCCTCCCGGATCAAGGTGATCCCCATGGAGATCGGCGGCGGCTTCGGCGGCAAGAACCCGATCTACCTGGAGCCGGTCGCCGCGATCCTCTCCCGCAAGTCGAAGCGCCCCGTGAAGATGTGGATGCCGCGTGACGCGGTGTTCCTGGCCACGGGCCCGACCTCCGCGACGTACTGCCGCGTGAAGATCGGCGCCAAGCGGGACGGCACCTTCGTGGCCGCGCACGCGTACCTCGCGTACGAGGCGGGCGCGTACCCGGGGTCGCCGGTCGGCGCGGGCGCGCAGTGCGCCTTCGCCCCGTACAACATCCCGAACCAGGTGGTGGACGGCTTCGACGTGGTGGTGAACGGCCCGAAGACGGCCGCGTACCGCGCGCCGGGCGCCCCCGCCTCCGAGTACGCCGTTGAGGCGACGATCAACGAGCTCGCCGAGATGCTCGAGATCGAGCCGATGGACCTGCGCCTGAAGAACGCGTCCCGCGAGGGCACGCTGAACTCCGTGGGCGCCCCGTGGCCGACGATCGGCGCGGAGGCCGTGATGCAGGCGGTGAAGAACCACCCGCACTACACCTCCGAGCTGCAGGGCGAGGACACGGGCCGCGGCGTCGCGCTGGGCTTCTGGTTCAACGGCGGCATGGAGTCGTCCGGCACGGCCTCCGTGCAGGCGGACGGCCGCGTGTCGCTCATCCTCGGCACCATGGACATCGGCGGCTCGCGTGCCTCGATGGCGATGATGCTGGCCGAGGACCTGGGCCTGACGATGGACGACATCAACCCGCACGTCGTGGACACCGACAACGTCGGCTACAACGCGACCACGGGCGGCAGCCGCGTCACGTTCCAGGGCGGCTGGGTCACGCACGACCTGGCGGAGCAGATCAAGGACCAGATGATGGCCCGCGCGGCCGGCATCTGGGACTGCCCGGTGGACCAGGTCTCGTACCAGGACGGCTACATCGTCGGCCCGCAGGAGAAGCTCTCCTTCAAGGAGCTGGCGGGCCGCCTGGCGGCGACCGGCGGTCTGATCACCGTCTCGGCCACCTCGAAGCGCAACACGCAGGGCCCGGCCTTCGCCGGTCACATCGTCGACCTGCACGTCGACCGTGACACGGGCAAGGTCAGCATCCTGCGCTACACCGCGATCCAGGACGTCGGCACCGCGATCCACCCCGCCTACGTGGAGGGGCAGATCCAGGGCGGCGCCGTCCAGGGCATCGGCATGGCGTTGAACGAGGAGTACGTCTACGACGACCAGGGCCGCCTGCGGAACGCGAGCTTCCTCGACTACCGCATGCCCGTCGCCAACGACCTCCCGATGATCGACGTGCAGATGGTCGAGGTGCCGAACCCGGGGCACCCGTTCGGTGTGCGCGGCGTCGGCGAAGTGCCGATCGTCCCGCCGCAGGCGGCGATCCGGAACGCCCTCAAGGACGCGATCGGTGTCAACTTCTACCGCACCCCGGTCAGCCCGCGAGTCATCCTCGACGAGCTGCTGCCGAAGGACTAGTTCCCGGTGGCGGTGACGGTGCACATCCCGGCCCACTGGCGCGACCGCTCCGGCGGCCGCGCCACGGTCGAGGTGCAGGGCCGGAACCTGCGCGAGGTGTTCAGCAACCTCGACGTGGAGTGCCCCGGGATGAAGGCCCTGATCACGGAGGAGAACGGGGACGTGCGGGGGGAACTCGCCGTCGCCATCAACTCCGAGGTGACGGAGGGCGGCATCCTGGAGCCGGTACCGGACCAGGCCGAGATCTTCCTGATCCCGGCCATCGGCGGCGGCGCGTAGCCCTCGCCGGCGAATCGGACGAATAAGGGGGCCCTCGTGAGAGGGCCCCCTTCGCTTCGTCTTCCGTAGCGCTCGAGTTCTACGGTCGACTCGCCGTGCAGTCGCGATACGTCTGCCGGCCGTCCTGCTCGATGAACGCGTCCACGCCCTTCTGGATCAGCGTGTACTCGCCGTTGGAGTGCCGCGTGCCGCTGCCCTGCCGCTCCTGCTTCAGTTCCAGCGTCTTGCCCTCGACCATCAGCGTGACGCGCTCCTGCGCGGCCGGGTAGGCAAGGATCGAGAACGTCTTACCCTCCGCGCAGGCGAAGTTGTACCGGGTGCCGTCCGGCGACGGCGGCACGATCACCGGACGGCTCGCGCCCGTCGATGCGGTCGAGGTGGGCGTGGTCGCGGCGGGGGCCGGGGTCGTCGCCGCCGCCGTCGGTGTCGTGGCGGAGGGTGTCGTCGCGGCGGGCGTCGAGGTCGACGGCGCGGGCTCGGCGGTGCAGGCGGCGAGCAGCACGGTGGAGGCGACGAGGACGGCGAGCGAGCGGGATGGGAGCATGGCAGAACCTTCCTGGCGATGACGGTAGGACGCCGAGCGTGAGTTGGAGGTTCCCGCGCCGGCTCACGGCCTCAGCGTGCAGACCCCGTACACCATCTCGCTCCCCCGGTGGACCATGCTCCGCGTATCGGACGCGATGAAGGCCCACTCGCCCTGCTCGAAGCGCTCTGTCCCGGATGTGGGCACCTGCCGCATCTCGAGCGTGCGTTCCGGCAGGATCAGCGTGACCCGGTGCGCGTCCGCCGGATAGGCCACCACCTCGAAGGACGCGCCTCCCGGGCAGGCGTAGGCGTACGTGGTCCCCTCCGGGGTCCCGGGCAGGAACGGCGCCATCGTGGCGCGGCCTCGGCCTTCCAGCGGCGCGCCGCCTCCACACGCCGCGAGGAGCGCGACGGCGCACAGCCCGCCTAGAACGAGCATTCGCAAGCCTTCGATCCCCCTCGGCGTCATCTTGCATGGCCGGGACGACTGGGGGTATCCTCGGTCTCGGCGGGGAGAACATTTGAACTGTTCACCGGCATGTGCCGATGAGCGGAGTCATCGATGCCCCAGCCCGACGCCTCCCACCTGCCCGGCCGAGGACACCCCCGCGCCACCTCGCGGCGCGACCTGCTGCGCCTGGACTTCCGCCGCGACCCGGAACAGCTCTCCGAGGCCCTGCAGGGGCTCCTCGACCGCTCCGCGCTGCCGCCGGAGGAGCGCGTGCAGGTGCTGGGCGGCGCGCTCGTCCTGGAGGCGCTGCGGCCGTACTGGGGCGAGGGGCGCACGCCGGCGGACGCGCACGCGCTGCTGCGACGCGACGACCCCGAACTCGCGGACGCGATCGAGGCGATCGCGCCGATGCTCCTGGGCCGTGCGCAGGCGCACGAGGACGCCCGGGCGGCGCTGGACGCCGTGGACGCACTCCTGGGCGGGCTGTCCTAGCCGGCGACGTGCCGATCACGGGCGCGCACCTGCGCCGGGGCGCGTAGTCGCATTCGCCTCGCAGCCTGCGCGTACGGGCACCCTGCGCCGTTTCCTCGTCGCAGGCTGGCGAATGGGCTGTCTATACTCGGTGGACAGTGAGACGGCGCGCCGGATTGCGGGCCGCCGGTGAGAGCGAGCAGTCCCCATGCCTCGAGCGATCTGGCGCGGCGCGATCTCCTTCGGGATGGTCAGCATCCCGGTGAAGCTCTACACGGCGACGGAGAGCAAGGACGTGGCCTTCCGCCAGCTGGTGGCGGAGGACAAGAAGCCGCTGAAACAACTCCGCTGGTCACCCACGCTGGACCGCGAGGTGCAGTACGACGAGCTGATCAAGGGCTACGAGTACGCGAAGGACCAGTACGTCATCGTGGATGACGAGGACTTCGAGCAGCTCCCGGTCCCCAGCAAGCACACGATCACCATCACCGCTTTCGTCGAGGCGAGCGAGATCGACCCGGTCTACTACGAGAAGGCGTACCAGCTCGACCCGGACGAGGCAGGCGTGCGCCCCTTCGCGCTCCTGATGCGGACGCTGGAGGCGAAGGGCCTCGTCGCCATCGGCAAGCTGGCGCTGCGCCAGAAGGAGCACCTGGTCGTCCTGCGCACCGTGGACGACCGGATGATGCTGGAGACGCTGTTCTACCCGGACGAGGTGCGCCCCTTCGAGGGCCTCGATGTCTCGGACGTCGCCGTGTCGGAGCAGGAGCTCCAGATGGCGAGCGCGCTGGTCGACATGCTGCGCCAGCCGTTCGACCCGGAGCAGTACCACGACGAGTACCGGGACGCGCTGATGAACATGATCAGCACGAAGCTCGAGGGCGGTGAGGTGGTCGTCGGCGAGGAGCAGCAGCCGGCCGCGCAGACCGTCGACCTGATGGCCGCGCTCCGCGCGAGCATCGAGGCGACGCAGGCGCGCAAGGCGCAGGGCGCCGCCCCGGAGCCCGCCGAGGACGCGGAGCAGGCCGCCGAAGAGCCCGCACCGGCCGCGAAGCGCGCGCCGCGGAAGAAGAAGGCGGCGGCGGGCTAGCGGCCCGGCTGCCTCGCCCGTCTCGCCGACCGCACCATGCCGCGCGCGCCTCGCAAGTCCAAGCCGGCTCCGGGATCGGAGACCGCCGGCGCCGAGGAGCCCCTGGCGCGGTACGAGGAGATGCGCGACTTCGCGCGGACCCCGGAGCCCTCGCCCGCCGCACCTGACACCGAGCGTCCCGCGGACAACGCCGAGCCACTCACGTTCGTCGTGCAGAAGCACCGGGCGACGCGCCTCCACTACGACATCCGGTTCGAGGTGAACGGGGCGATGCCGTCCTTCCCCGTGCCGCGCGGCCCCTCCACCGACCCCGCGGAGCGTCGCCTCGCGGTGCAGACGGAGGACCACCCGCTGCCATACGCGCGCTTCGAGGGGTTGATCCCGAAGGGCCAGTACGGGGCCGGCGAGGTGATCGTCTGGGACCGCGGCACCTACTCCCCGGACGAGCATGACCACGAGCACGGCCCGCTGGTCTTCGAGGACTACGCCGAGGCGAGCCGGCGCATGGCGGCGCAGATCGCGGACGGGAAGATCTCCGTGACCATGCGCGGTGAACGCATGAAGGGCTCCTGGTCGTTCGTGAAGACGAAGCAGGCGGAGGACTCCTGGCTGCTCCTGAAGCACCGCGACGACGCCGCCGATGGCCGCGACCTCGCCGAGCTGTACGACACCTCCGTCATCTCCGGGTACACGATCGCGGACCTGCAGGCGGGACGGCTGCCGCCGGACGCGGGCGCCCCGGCGCCGCTGCGCGCGTCCGAGCTGCCGAGGGCGCGCCGTGCCGCGATGCCCGCGAGCGTGGAGCCGATGCAGGCGACGCTGTCGTCCGGCCCGTTCTCGCACGGTGACTGGTCGTTCGAGCCGAAGCTGGACGGCGTGCGCGCCCTCGCACGGCTCGAGGGCGGCGCGGACGGACCGCGCGTCACGCTCACCTCGCGGCGCGGCAACGACATGACGGCGCAGTACCCCGCGGTCACCGCCGC
The DNA here is from genome assembly GCA_050249515.1 of Dehalococcoidia bacterium. Taxonomy (GTDB): domain Bacteria; phylum Chloroflexota; class Dehalococcoidia; order UBA2979; family UBA2979; genus SHYQ01. Next base: position 5,644 of record JBFWQJ010000074.1, read on the forward strand.
CCTCGCCAAGCAGCCCGCGAACTCGATGATCCTGGACGGCGAGATTGTGGCGTTCGATGAGCGCGGCGTGCCCTCCTTCGAACGGCTGCAGTCGCGCATCAACCTCACGAACGCCACCGAGATCCGGCAGGCCGACCGCGACCTCCCCGTCACGTACTACGTCTTCGACCTGCTCTACCTGGACGGCGTCGACGTGCGGCGCGCGCCGCTGGAGGAGCGCCGCGCGCTGCTGCGACGCACGCTGATGCCGACGCCGCACCTCCGCCTCGTCGAGCCGTTCGAGGTGGACGGCGAGACGGCGTACGAGGCGGCGACCGCGCTCGGCATCGAGGGCCTGGTCGCGAAGCGGCGCGACTCCGCGTACGAGAGCGGCAAGCGCTCACCGGCGTGGCTGAAGGTGAAGCACCGCACGTCAGACGACTTCGTCGTCGTGGGCTACAGCGACGGGCTGAACTCGCGCGCCTCGACCTTCGGCGCGCTGGTGATCGCCACGCGCGACGAGGCGGGCACGCTGCGCCCGGTGGGCCGCGTGGGCAGCGGCTTCGACGAGCGCACGCTGCGCGCGTTCCTCGACCGGCTCCAGCCGATGCGCGTGGATACGCCGCCGCTGGAGGTCACCCGTGACCAGGCCGCGGGTGTGACGTGGGTGCGGCCGGAGCTGGTGGTGGAGGTGGAGTACGCGCAGGTGACGGCGGATGGCAGTCTCCGCGCCCCCGTGTTCCTGCGCCTGCGCGAGGACAAGGCGCCCGAGGACGTGCAGCGCGCCTCGACCGTCGCGCCGCCGCAGGAGGATGCCGCCCCCCGCGGCGGTGCGAAGCGGTACACGGCGATGCGCACCCGCCGGCTGGAGGCGGCGCGCGCCGCAAAGCCGGCCCCGGCGACGACGCCGGGCGACCTGCCGGCCGACCTCGACGCTCAGATCACGTCCGTGATCGAGCAGGTGGAGGCTGCCCGCAAGCAGACGACGATCGAGGTGGCCGGCGCCAAGATCGCGGTCACCAACCTCGACAAGGTGATGTGGCCGGCGCTCGGCGACGGGAAGGGCGAGTCGCGCGCGCTCACCAAGCGCGACCTCATCGTCTACTACGCACGCATGGCGCCGGATCTGCTGCCGCAACTGCGCGACCGGCCGCTGACCATGACGCGCTTCCCCAACGGCATCGACGGGTCGTTCTTCTACCAGAAGCACGTGGACGCGCTGCCCGCGGGTGGGTTCGTGCAGACCCTGACCGTCTTCATGGACAACCGCGACCAGGAGGCGATCCTGGTGAACAACCTGCCGACGCTCGTGTGGCTCGCGCAGGTCGCGGACCTCGCGCTGCACGTCAGCCTCGCGCGGGCGGACGGCCGACCGGACGCCCTCGACGTGCCGCAGACGTACAGCGGGTCGAAGGAGGCGATCGAGGCCTCGCTGCTCAACCGGCCCGACTTCGTGCTGTTCGACCTCGACCCCTACATCTACCGCGGCGACGAGGCAAAGGGCGGCGAGCCCGAGCTGAACCGCCACGCCTACGAGCAGACCGCGCAGGTGGCGCGCTGGCTGAAGGAGCTGCTGGACAGCGCGCAGATGTCGTCGTTCGTGAAGACCTCGGGCGCGACGGGGCTGCACATCTTCGTCCCGGTGGTGCGCCAGTACGAGTACGACGTGATCCGCGAGGTGGCGCAGACGATGGGCGCGTTCCTGGTGCGCGCTCACCCGCGCGAGGTGACCACGGAATGGCAGACGGAGAAGCGACGCGGGATGGTCTTCTTCGACGCGAACCAGAACGCGCGCATCAAGAACCTCGCGTGCGCGTACTCGCCGCGCGCCAAGCCGGGCGGGCCGGTCTCGATGCCGCTGAAGTGGGACGAGCTCGACCGCGTCTTCCCCACCGACTTCACGATGCTGAACGCGCACGAGCGCGTCGCGAAGGTTGGCGACCTGTGGGCGCACATCCTCGACGCGAAGCACGACCTCTCGGCGCTCCTCGGGCGCTAGGCCGCCGCTACACTGGTCACGCACCCGACGAGGACGCCCGTGCTGCTCCACCTCCGCGACCGTGTGATCGACGTGACGGACCGCACGGCGATCATGGGCATCCTCAACGTCTCGGACGACTCACCCGTCGAGTTCTCGCGGGTCAGCGTGCAGGCCGCCCGCGACCGCGCCGTGGACCTGGCGCGACAGGGCGCGGAGATCATCGACATCGGCGCGCACAGCACGCGGTCGAACGGGCGCGACCTCGAACCGGACGAGGAGGCCGCGCGCGTGGTGCCCGTGATCGAGGCGGCGGTCGCTGAAGGGCTGATCACCTCGGTCGACACGTGGACGCCCAGCGTCGCGCGGGCGGCGGCGGAGGCGGGCGTGCACCTGCTGAACGACGTCACCGGCTTCACCGACTCCGCGATGCTGGAGGTGGCGCGCGACTTCGGGCTCCATGGCTGCGTGATGCACATGCGCGGCCGCCCCAAGCACCACCGCGAGGTAAGCCAGGAGTACGAGGACGTGAACCTCGAGGTGCGCGGCTTCCTGCTCGAGCGCGCGGAGACGCTGCGCGCGGCGGGCGTGACGGCGTGGCTCGACCCCGGGTTCGCGTTCGGGAAGTCGGCGGCGGACAACGCGGCGCTGCTCGCCGGGCTGCCGAGGCTGATCGCGGAGGGGTACCCCGTGCTCATCTCCGCGTCGCGGAAGGGCTTCCTCTCGGAGTACCTCGGCCGGGGGGATCGGCAGGACGCGCCCGGGCTGCTGGAGGCGACGATCGCGTTCAACGTGCTCGCCGCTTCCGCGGGCCTGCACGTGGTGCGCGTGCACGACGTCCAGCCGCTGGCGGACGCGCTGGCGGTGGTGAACGCGGTGCGCCGCGAGCACGCCCGCCGCGCAGAGGCGTAGCGCGCGCCTCGACGCCTCCCGCGAGCATCGAGGCGGCTCCGGCCCCCTCTCCTGCGGAGCGGGAGAGGGATGGGGTGAGGGCCTCCGCCTCCACCATCCCGTCCCCGCCCCCCACCGCCCGAGGTTTGCCGCGAAACTGCCGCTCCCGCTACGCTCGCGCGACATGACGAACGACCTCGGCCCGGCACTCGCAGTCGACGGCGGCGCGCCGCTCCGCGCGCAGCCGTACCCCGCCGCGCCCGAGTTGGACGCCGCGCCCGACGCCTCGCCGGTGCAGGCGCTGGAGCGCGAGTTCGCCGCGCTGCTGGGCGTGCCGGAGGCCGGCGTGATGGCGTACGGCTCCCACACCGGCGCGTACGAGTCCGCGGTGATGGTGGCGGGCGTGAGCGGCGGCGAGGTGGTCGTGCCGGCGCTCCTCGGACGCGCGCTGGCGGCGGCCGCGCGCAACTCGAACGCCGTGCCCGTGCCGGCGGAGGTGGAGACGGACACGGCGGCGCTCTCCGCGCGCGGGCTGGGGCGCGCGCTGTCGGAACGCACCACCGCGATCGCCGTGGCCCACGCGTTCGGGCACCCGGCGTCGATGACCGAGATCCTGACGATCGCGCAGCAGCGCGGGGTGCCGGTGATCGAGGACGCGTCCGACGCGCTGGGCGCGGCGTATCGAGGCGTCCCGGCGGGGCGGCTCGGGGTCGCCTCGGTGTTCGCGTTCGGGCCGGGGCACGCGGTGACGGCGGGCTTCCCGCGCCTCCAGACGCGCGCGGCGATGGTGGTGGTGCCGGACCCCGCGCACGCCGACCTGGCGCAGCGCGCGCGCTTCGTCACCGGCGGCCGGCTGGACGAGGAGTCCGCGGCGGTGGCGCTGGCGGAGCTGCGCGCGCTCCCCGGCACGCTGGAGGCGCGCCGGCAACTGGCGTGGGAGCTGACGTTCAACCTGCGCGGGATGCGCGCGGTGGTGTCCATGCCGCACAGCCGCTGGATCCACCACGCCTACGACCGCTACGTGTTCCGCATCCGCTCCATGCTCTGGAAGCGCACGCTGGACGAGACGGTGGAGGCGATCCGCGCCGAGGGCGTGCCCGCCGAGGTGGCCTGCCCGCCCTCGCTGCACCTGGAGGACCGCGTGCGCGACGACCTGCCGATGGACGAGCGGCTGGAGGACGCGCACTTCAGCGCGGCGGGGCGACTCCCCTCCGAGTTGATCGCGATCCCGCTGCACGCGAACCTCACCTCGAAGGACATGGACGACGTCGCGCAGGTGCTGCGCAAGATCGAACGGTGGAGCACGTGAGCGACAAGATGGCGGTGGTGGTGGGCGTGGACTTCACCACGGACGAGGTGCGACTGGCGATGTCGTTCTTCGACGGGGAGCCGATGATCCGCGAGTCGTACCCGCTGCCCGCGCTGGCGGACGAGGCGGCGTGGGCGTGGGAGATCGGCGGGCGCATCTCCACGCTCTTCGCGCATGACGGGAAGAAGCGCTGGGCCGTCGGCATCGCCGTCGCGTGCCCCGGCGACGTGGACGAGGTGACCGGCAAGATGACGCGCTGCCCCGCCCGTCCGGAGTGGGACGGCCTGGCCGTGGTCGACGCGCTGCGCCGGCACATCGACGCGCCGATCGTCGCGCTGGACCGCACGCACGCGGCGCTGCGCGGCGAGTCCGAGCACGGCGTGGCGGACGGCGTGACGGACGCGATCTACGTGTCGTTGCGAGGCACCCCCGCCGCGGCGATGAAGACGAGCGGGCGCATCGTCAACGGCGCGCGCGGCGGCGCGGGTACGCTGCCGGACTTCCCCACCCTCACCCCCGGCGCGGACGTCCCGGACGACATGGTGGAGGAGATCGCGGGGCTGCTGTCGGACCTGGCGGCGTTCCTGGACCCCGCGCTCGTGATCCTGGAAGGCGACGATGCGCACCTCGCCGCGCTCGGCCAGCCGCTGCAGCGCGCGATCGACGCGACGCGCGCGGACGGGGCACCCGGCCCGCGCGTGGTCGCCGGCGCGCTGGGCGAGGATGCCGCGCTCATCGGCGCGCTGGGCGCCGCATCGATCGTGGCGTACGAGGGGGAGCGTGGCGCATGACGAGCCCGGAGGGACGCACCGGCAAGGGCGGGCGCGCGCTGCCCGTGCGGCTGCAGATGAAGCGCGAGGACGCCGGGACCCTGATGGGCGCTCTGGCGTGGGTGCTCGGCGCGCTCCAGATCATGCGCGACCGCGGCCACGCGGAGTCCGACGAGGAGTTCCACGAGGTCTACGACAAGATCGCGCCGAAGATCGAGCGTCTGGTGGAGCAGTTGAACGCCGCCCGCCGCGACTCCATGACGAACCCGGAGTTCGAGGACCAGATCGAAGCCGCCTACTCGGAGGTCCGCGAGGCCTTCGAAGCCTGGATCCAGCTCACCGCCACCGACACCCTCTCCATGGCCGTCGCGACCCGCCTCGAAGGCATCGCGAAGGAGGCGGAGGAACACCGCGAGGGTGGCGGGGGGGAGTAGGGAGGCGCACCTACCCGCGTCGCCTCTTCACGAACTTGATCTGAAGCTCATATCCGAGAGCAGCCGCCGCGTCGCTGAGTGTGTCGACCGACGGCGAATGCTTGCCTGATTCAAGTCGGCTCACCGCTGACCGCGTGGTGCCCATTGCCTCCGCGAGACCTTGCTGTGAGACCCCCGCTCTGGTGCGCGCGCGCAACAATTGCGTGATCGCTGAGAATCGTGCGCCCAGGCGATCGTACGCGGCGTGAACCGCTGGATTCTCGATATGCTCCGCGTCGCGGTATGCAACATACGCCGCGACGCCACTGTCTCGGCGCGTTGCGCTGCGCTCTACCTTTGGCGTCTCACCCAATCGGACAGGTTCCTTCGCGCACGAGTGATGTCGCGCTCCGAACGCCGCCCCTGCTTACGCCACGCGTGCAGGAGCAGGTACTGCGTTCCGGAGAGGACGTACGCGACCCGGTGATCCCCGGCTCGCAATTCGTAGATCTGATCCGTGCCGACCAACATTACGGAGAACCGACCGAGCGACGGAAGCAGAGGCCCGAACTCGACCAAGAGGTCGATGTATCGCTGCACAACAGCCAGTTCCTGCACCCGCCCGGACCGGCCCAGTCGATCAAGGTAAGTGCGCACCGGCTGGCTCCCACGCCCGGTCTCGTAGAACGAAACCGGGAATTGTGCCAACTGCGCTGACTCCCCTAGTCGTCCAAATGCTATGTGGTGAATAGCGAAAGATCGGAAGCAACGAACTCGCACTGGGCGCGGGTTCGTTCACAACGACCACGGACTAGGGGAGTGCATCCGTGAGTACCACGGTAGCAAATTTGCGACGGGACGGTCAAGCCTACCCGTGCCCGCCTTCCTCATGCTCGAGGTGGGCGCGGGGTTCGATCTGGAACGTGGTGTGCTCCTCGGCGAAGTCGGCACGCAGGCACGCCTGCTGGACGTCG
>JBFWQJ010000075.1:0-11712 GCA_050249515.1 Dehalococcoidia bacterium
GGGCTCCGGGGAGCTGACGAGGATGGACGGGATGCTGCTCACCGCTCGCAAGACGGCCGCGGCGTCCCTCTTCGCCCTCGCGCTCCTGCTGGGCTCAGCCCTGCTGGGTACCACGGCGCTCGGTTCCCCGGCTTCGGCCGGGGAGCCGGGCGCTGTCTTCTATGGCTACGTGGTCGTGGAGCGTGGCTCCATGCTCCCGAAGCGCGTCCGCGCGATCGCCGAGACCGGCGTCGTCTGCGGCTCCGCCGAGGTCCGCCCGGTGGCCTCCGGCGACATCGGCTTCTACGCGATGACCGTCTTCTCCGAGGACATGCGCGACGGCTGCGCCGCCAACGGTGAGCGCATCCACTTCCTCCTCGTCTACGGCCTCATCGATGAGGGCATCGTGGCGGGGAACGCCCCGTTCGAGTCCGGCGCCGTCACGGAGCGCCACCTGATCCCGGCGCCGGCCCGCTCCTAGGGCCTCGGCCCGGCCGCCGAGCCAGCCCACCCGGTCCAACCGTCCGCGGCATCACATCCGCATCGCCGCGCACAGCGGCGGGCTCTGCTATCTTCTGCGCGCAACCGACGGCCCGCGCCGCGACCCGCTCGCGCGCCCTGCCGCCCGTACACGTCCCCCGGGGCCGGCTGTGCCTCGGGCGCAGAACAGGGGCTTCTCATGGGTGGACCACTCGAAGGCATCCGCGTCATTGACGTCACCGAGGGCGCGCAGGGGCCGTGGGCCGGCGCACTGCTGGCGGACCTGGGCGCGGACGTGATCAAGGTGGAGCGGCCGCAGGGCGAGATGATGCGCCAGGGCGGGCCGCGCAAGAACGGCTTCCCGCTGCCGCACGTTGGCATGAACCACGGCAAGCGCAACATCGTCTTCGACGTGAAGACGCCCGAGGGCATGGAGACCATGCTCGAGCTGGTGCGCGGCGCCGACATCTTCATGGAGAACTGGCGGCGTGACGTGGCCGGGCGCCTGGGCCTGGACTTCGAGTCGCTGCGGAAGATCAACCCGGACATCGTCTACGGGTCGGCCAGCGGGTTCGGCGAGGCCGGCCGCTACGGCCCGCTCGCCTCGACGGACGGGTACTCGCAGGCGATGGAGGGCTACTACTCGCTGAACGGCCCCGTGGGCGGGCCGGGCGAGCGCCCGCGGTTCATCGTCATCGACTTCACCTCGCCGCTGACGCTGGTGCAGGCGCTGATCATGGGACTGATGGAGCGCGACCGCACCGGCGAGGCGCAGTGGGTGCACTGCTCGCAGCTCCGCACGCTCCACTCGCTCGCGGCCGTCCGGTCGGAGGAGTACTTCGCCTCGGGCGAGGTGCCCCAGCCGATGGGCAGCGGCACCGCGTACTGCGTGCCGTCGCAGGCGTTCCGGACGGCGGACTCCTACGTCGCGGTGGACTGCCCGAACGAAGAGACGTGGCGCGCCTTCTGCAACACGATCCTGCTGCCGAAGCTGGCGGACGACGAGCGCTTCGCGACGAACGCGCTGCGCGTCCAGAACCGCGAGGCGCTGGCGCCGATCCTCGACAAGGCGATGCTCCGCTTCGAGACGCACCGCTGGGTGGAGAAGCTGCGCGCGGCGGGTGTTCCGGCGTCCCGCATCAACCTCGACATCGAGGACCTGTACGAGGACCCGCAGGTGGTGGCGAACGGGCTGGTGGTGACGCGGACGCACGAGGACGTGGGCTGGGTGCGCACGAACGAGGTGCCGTGGACGCTGAGCAAGACGCCCGCGGTCTACGGCCACCTGTCCGGCAAGATGAACGAGAACCACGACTCCGTGATGGAGGAACTGGGGCGCTCGAAGGCCACGCCCGCCGGCACCACCGCCGCCGGCTAGCGCCGCGCCGCGCCCATCCACCACACGAACGCGAGGGGACACGACACGATGGCGGGACCACTGACGGGCATGCGCGTGCTCGACCTGACGCAGGGCGACGGCGCACCGTTCACCGCGATGCAGCTGGGCGATGCCGGCGCCGACGTGATCAAGGTCGAGCCGATCGAGGGTGACTGGAGCCGCGCGCTGGCCGGCCCGACGAACCACGGCGACGGCCCGCTCTACATGGCGATGAACCGGAACAAGCGGAGCATCGCCCTCGACCTGGAGAGCGCGGAGGGGCGCGCCGTCGTCGTGGAACTCGCGAAGCGCGCGGACGTGCTGGTGCACTCGTTCCCGCACGCCTCCGACGCCGCGCGGCTCGGGCTGGACTACGCGACGCTGGAGCGGCTGAACCCGCGCCTGGTCTACTGCGACATCTCCACGGTGGAGCGCAGCGGTCCGGAGGCGGAACTGGCTGAGACGGACTACACCGTGCAGGCGCGCTCCGGCCTGCCGCGCTTCCTGGGCCGCCGCGGCGAGGCGCCGTTGCGGTACGGCTCGAACTACGCCGGGGTGACGGCCTCCCTCTACGCGGTGCAGGCGATCCTCGCGGCGCTCTACTGGCGGCAGAAGAGCGGCGTGGGGCAGGAGGTGGCGACCTCCTACCTGCGCGCGATGATCGCCACGCAGCAGAACTACCTGACCTCCTTCAGCGACCCGGACGACACCTCGTCCGGCGGGTTCTACGTCTCGCACCTGGAGCCGCCGGCGCAGGGCATGGAGACCGCCGGGCAGCGCGTCGAGATGGGCTTCAACTACGCCCGCGACCCGAAGGCGATCGACAAGCTCGCCGAGTGGCTCGGCGTCCTCGACGAGATGCACGAGGCGTACCCGGCGACGAAGGAGCGGCCGCTGGGCCAGCAGGACAACGCGACCCTTCGCCCGCTGGTCGCGCGGGAACTGAAGAAGAAGCCCTACGCCGAGGTCTACGACAAGATGATGGAGCTGGGCCTCCAGTGGGCGCCCGTGCACGACTACGGCACGCTCTACCAGGACCCCGGCATCCTGGAGCAGGACGTCGTGCGCACGGTGGACCACCCGGTGCGCGGCACCGTGCGACAGGTCAGCCCGGCGTGGCAGCTGGATCAGGCGCCCGCCGAGATCCGGCTCGCCCCGCCGCTCCTCGGCGAGCACACCGACGAGGTCCTGCGCGAGGTCGGCTACGACGACGCGCGGATCGCCTCGCTCCGCAACGCGGGCGCGGTGCGCTAGCGAGGCCCCCCGGGCACGCCTTCGCGAGGGCCGGCATCCGCCGGCCCTCCGCTTGTCCGGACGAGCCGCGCGGGCCGCCCGAGCGGGCGCCGCACGGCTCGCATGAGCCCCGCTGGGATTGCTATCCTGCAGGGGCCCCGCCCACCGAGGGAATCGCCCGGCGGCCCCGCCGCTCGGTGCTGAAGGATGCCCATGCCGGAGTCACGCGACGACGCGCGACGGTTCCTCGCGCGGCGCTGGTCCCGCCGCCGCATGCTGTCGACGCTGGGTCTGACGGGGCTGGGGCTCGGCGCCGCGGCCCTCGTCGGGTGCGACGCACAGCCGACCACCGTGCCGGTCCCGCAGCCGCGCGAGACGCGGCCCGCCGCCACGTCTGTCCCGCCGACCGCGAGCCCCACGCCCTCGATCCGTCGAGGCGGCGTGTGGCGCATGGCGCTCGCCGCCGACCCCGGCAACCTGGACCCGCACGCGAACCTCAGCGTGAACGCGAAGGCCGCCGCCGCGCCCGTCTACAGCCGCCTGCTGGCGTACGAGTCCGGCCCCGGGAAGGCCCGCGTCAGTTTCAGCACCGTCCCGGACGCCGCGGAGTTCACGCAGGCGCCGGACGCGCAGACGTTCGTCGTGCGCCTCAACCCGCGCGCGCAGTTCACAGGCCCGGTCAGCCGGCCGATGACCTCGGCGGACGTGAAGTACTCCGTGGAACGCGTGCTGGGCCGCGGCGGGAGCAACACGCCGACGGCGGACGCGCAGCTGCTGAGCATGGTCGGCACGGTGGAGACGCCGGACGAGCGCACCGTCACCTTCAAGCTGAAGGAGCCGTACGGCGCGTTCGCGCCGGTGCTTGCGGACGTGCGCGCGCTGCCGCTGCTGCCCGTCGAGACCACGAAGGCGTTCGACCCGGCGCGGCAGATGGCGGGCTCCGGCCCGTTCACGCTGAAGTCCTACGAGGCGGGCGCGATGATCGCGTACGCCCGCAACCCGGAGTGGCACCTGGGCGCGGACCGACCGTTCCTGGACGGCATCGAGATGAGCATCATCCGCGACGCCCCGGCCGCCCTCGCGCAGTTCCTCGGCGGCGGGCTGGATGTGCTCCCGCTCACGACGGCGGCGGACCTGAAGCGCGCGCGGGACGGCGTGAAGGGGCTGATCGTCGATCAGTCGCCGCCGCTGATGATCCAGAACATCACCTTCTCCGGCCTCGACTTCGAGCCGCCCTGGCGCGATGTGCGCGTGCGCCGCGCGGTGTCCATGGCGATCAACCGCGACGCGATGCTGGACGAGGCGTTCGGGGTGAAGGAGCTGCGCTCGCTGGGCGTGGACATCCCGTACACGTGGGACGGCTTCCTGCCGTGGGGCATCACGGGCTACTCGCTCGAGCCGAAGCAGATGAAGACGGAGCGCCTCGCGTCGTTCAAGTACAACACGTCGGAGGCGGCGAAGCTGATGGACGCCGCCGGGTGGCCGAACGGCTTCGGCGTGGAATGGCACTACACCGGCGGCTTCCGCGGCGGCTACCCGCTGAACGCGCGGCTGGTGGCGCAGCAGCTGCGGGAGATTAAGATCCAGCTGCGGACCACAGTGGAGGACTACGCGGCCGTGTTCCTCGGCAGCACGGTCCCCGGGAACTTCCGCGGCATGGCGTCCATCGCGCTGTCGCTCGGCGAGCCGGGCAACTACCTGACGGCGATGTACCTGCCCGCCTCGCCCCGCAACACGGGGAAGATCAACGACCCGCGGCTCACGGACATGATCACGGCGATCAAGGGCAACACGAACCGCGAGGAGCGCCGCCAGCAGATCCTGGACGTGCAGGGCTACCTGGCCGACCAGATGCTCAACGTGCCGCTGCCCAACGGCCCGCTGCTCACCGGCTACCAGCCCGCGGTGCGCAACGTGCTGGAGTACCAGAGCCACGGCGCCGCCGCCGGGGTGGACCAGGTCCCGTACTACTGGAAGGCCTAGCCCCCGGCACCTGTCCACCGGCGACCTCGACGCGAAGAGACCGCCCCTCACGGGGCGGTCTCTCTGCAACCCCACCGTGCGAGGTGGGTGCTACTTCAGGTCCTGGAAGTTCCGCGCGTTCTTCGCGAGGATGTTCTCCTTCTCCGTGTCCGTCAGGTCCAGCCCCATGATCGTGCGGACGTAGCCGCGCACCTCGGAGCCCGGGGCGTCCGTGCCGAACATGATGCGGTCCGTGCCGATGGTCTTCAGGTAGCGCGCGGCGTCCTCGATCGGCACGCAGCGGTGCGCGTCGCGGGCGCGGCCGTTGCCGTTCGGCTGGTAGAAGCCGCCCGAGATGTCGTAGTGCACCTGCGGGAAGCGCTTCGCGATGGCGATGCGCTCGTCCCAGAACGCCGTGGTCAGGTGCGCCATGATGAAGCGGAGGTTCGGGAACTTCTCGAACACCGGGATGAAGTTGTCCGGCTCGCCGTAGGCCACGCTGCCCGGCTCGCGGCCGCCTGCGGAGCCGGAGTCGCTGAGGATCGGCACGCCGACCTGCGACAGCTTCTCGTAGAGCGGGAACATCTTCTCGTCGCCGGGGTAGAAGCGGGACAGGCCGGGGTGGATCTTCACGCCCTTCGCGCCCGCGGCCAGCTGGCGCTCCAGCTCCTCCATCATCGCCGCCTGGTCGCCGTAGAAGACGCCGATGTCCACGTTCACGTACGGCGTGACGCGCGGCTCCGTCTTGCAGTACTCCACCACCCAGTCGTTGAACTGGCGCACGCGGTCCGTCATCTGCGGCTGCAGCTCCTGGCGCGCCGCGGCCTCCTCGTCGCTGCCCTTCGGGAGGCGTGCGACGCGGTTGTCGATGATGCGGTTAATGTCGATGTAGTTGATGGCGAAGATGTGCGAGAGGCCCTCGGTCTGGAACCACTCGTCCAGCCCCTCCGGGTTGGCGTTGTACCAATCGTCCGGCCAGCCGGGGTGGTTGAAGACCACCTTCTCCTGCTGCCGGTTCCGCGTGTAGTGCACGTGGACATCAATGACTTCGGGAACGCTCACTCTGAACCTCCTGCCGGGTCTCGCCGCGGCCGGGCCGCACGGGCCCTCGAGTCGCTCGACTGCCGCCCGCATCCTAGTGCGCGCGGGCGGCGCCTGCTACACCCCGCCGCGCACCCGCACGGACACGCGAGAAGGGCCCCGTAGGGGGCCCTTCTTGCGAGTCACGGTCGACGAGGTCGGATGACGCCGAGGATCTCCGCCCCGCTCCCGGACTTCACCCGCTAGCGGCGCTGCCCCTGCACCGCCAGGTCCGCCTGCATGAGCGCCTGGAACGTGATCTGCGGTGACTCGCGCTTCTTGTTGTTGAAGACCACGCGCTCCGTCATCCGCTGGCCGACGACGAACGTGAGCTCGGAGCCGTTCCCCGCGCCGCACTCGTTCGGGTAGACGTAGGCCCACCAGTCGTAGGCGCCGGGGAAGCCGCGGGCCTCCTCGATCTTCGCCGTCTTGCACTGCCGGCCGTCCACGTAGATCCAGACGATGGCTTCCGAGGAGGGCGCCGGGCCCCACAGGAGCACGCGGCGGTTGGTCTCGCCCGGGTACGGGTCCACCTCTGCCTCCGCGCCGGCGGGGATCGCCGGGCCGCCCGGGTTCGGGTCGGTCAGGTCGTCGTCGCCACCGGTGCCGCTCTGCACGGCCACGGACACCTCGGCGGTGTTGCCGCCGGTGTCGGCCGTGGCGGTGCCGGCGTTGGTCACGGACACGTTCTGCTGGATCTCCGTGAGCTGCTGCGTGAGCGAGGCGTCGCCGTTGACGCTGGTGATCACGGACGCGATCTGCATCACTTCCGTCCACGACAGGTTGCCGACCGCCTCGGCCGAGCCGGACTCGACGCCCGCCTGGCCGGTCGTCGCGAGGCCCGCGAGCTGCTGCGCGGTCACCTGGCCGCCTCCGCCCACGGTGCTGAGCAGGGTGGCCACGGCGGTGTTTCCGCCCGTCATCGCGTTGGCGATGCCGGCGTTCACCACGTCCGCCGTCTGGTTGATCGTGACGAGCGGACCCACGATGTCCTGGGCGTTCACGTTCGGCATGGTGATGTTCACGATGGCGATGACGATCTGGACGATGTCGGTCTGCGACATGTTGCCGATCGCCGTCGCGTTGCCCGTGCTGACGTTCGCGCCCGCGTTCGCGGTGATCGAGGGCGTGCTGGGCGCCTCCGGGGTTGCGGGCGTCACGCCCTCGCTCCCCGCACCCGTGCCGCCGGTCGGTCCGTCCGCCTCAGCGGAGGTGGAGCCGGGATCGCCGGTCTGGCTGCCGGTGCCGCCGGTCGCGCCGGTCTGGTCGTCCGTCACGGTGTTGGTGGTCGTGGTGCTGCCGGGCCCCGCGTCCGTGGGCAGCTCGTTGGTCGCCGTGTTGCTGGAGCTGGCCTCTCCGGCACCCTCCGCGCTGGCCGTGCCCCCGGTGGAGGAGGCGTCGCCGCCGGTGGAGCCGGTGTCGTTGCCGGCCTCGTTGCTGCCGCCGGCCCCGGTGGCGTCGCCGCCGGTGCCCGTGCCCTCGCCACCGGTGCCGGATCCGTCGCCGGCGTCCGCGCCGGCCGTGTCGGCCGCGGTGGTGTCACCGGTGTCGCCGGAGGTGGTCTCCTCCGCGGGCGGGGGGCTGTCCGGCTCGTCCGCTCGCGCCGCCGTTGCCTGCAGGGTGAAGGCACAGAGGGCGAAGACGGCCGCGATCAGCAGGATCGAGAAGAGTCGCGCTCGTTCGCGTCTGCGGGTGATGTGGTTCATGAGGGAAGCAAACCTCTCGGCTCTGAACCCGCCGCGGCGCTCGGGCGACGGATGGGTATTGGGTGATGGTGGGCTTCTCTGCGTCCTGCGGCGGTCATCCCTGCGGTGGGTCTGGTCCCTGCGGTGGGGGAGAGGGGCGGCGAGTCTCCTCGCCGCCCCTCGGAGCTGGTCAGGTCCGAGCCATGCTTACCAGTTGAAGCGCATGCGCATCGCCTGGGCGATGTCCGTGTAGGACATGTTGCCGATGCCGAGCGCGTGGCCCGACTTCGTCTCCGCCTTGGCGATGACCGGCGCGTCCACGACGGCCACGTTCACCGAGGTCGCCTTGCCCGCACCGTCAGCCGACGCGTGACCGCCGATGGACAGGGCGTCGCCCGCCTCCGACTTGGTCATGTTGAGGGCCGAGTTGTCGCCGCCGATGGCCTTGCCGTCGCCGCCGATGCCGATGCCCGCGCCGCCCTTGCCGTAGCCGTCGCCGCCCGCGCCGAGCGCGACGTCGAGGGCCTTCGAGTCGCCCGTGGCCGCCGAGGTGGCGCCACCGGTGGCGGAAGGCAGGCAGTCGGAGCTCGAGGTGTCGCCGCAGCTGGCGCCGGTGCTACCGGAGCCGGCCGTCGCGCCGTTGTCGGCGCCCGCGCCACCAGAGGTGGTCGTCGCGCCGCCGCCGGTGCCGTCACCCAGGCCGCCGGTGCCGATGCCCTGCGCGCCCATGGCCGCCGTGTCACCCGTGTTCTGGGTGATGCCGGCGCCGTTGGCCGTGCTGTTCCCGCCAACCGCGGCGGAGTCAGCCGTCACCAGGGTGTCGCCACCCAGCGCGCCGGAGTCCTGGTTGAAGTCGAACGAGGTGTCCACGTCCAGGTTCGCGGTACCGCCACCGCTGCTGACGTTGGCCGTGCCCGCGTTCGAGACGTTGGCCTCCTGGTTCAGGTCGCTCATCGCGTCCTGCACCAGCGACGAGATGTCCACGTTGCTGTGGTTGTTGTCGCTGGCGTTGGAGTTCTGGTCCGCGTAAGCGGGCGTCGCCAGCGAGAAGAGCGCGATCGCCGTGGCACTGGCGAGCACGACCTTCGGGGTCTTGATCTGCGTGAATCCGAGCTTCATGAGAGTTTCTCCGTAGCGAAAGAACTTCTTGTTCATGTGGGACGCACGCAGGTTGTGTCTCGGCGTCCGTCCCCGGTCCTGACCAACTCCTCCCTTCGAGAACTGACGCTACGGAGCGGGCCTCGATCGGCAACGGCGCGATTCGTCCGCTTCTCGTGTGTTCTCGTGCGCGCCGGCGCGCATGCACGCAGCGCGATCCGCGCGAGGTTTGCGATCGGCAGTCCGTGCGCGCACACGCGCCACGGCTGATCGGGCGGTGACGGATCACCACTCCCCTGGCGCAACCGGAACCGGCGACGCGCGGTGATCGAAGTGCTCCACAGACGCGCCGTCTGAATCTGCGGCGGGCGCTATGCGCCCCCGCATGGAGGTGCTGCACGCCGGGGCATCCCGCGTGCGAGGACGACAGGCCGTGTGGTGCGCTGCCGCCGGGCCGCGCGCCGGCGGGCTGCTTCGATCCGCACGCGATCAACGGTTGCGTGCCGGGCCGCCGCGGGCTCGCGCCCCGCGTGCGCAGTCCTGCGCCTCGCAGCGTCCGGTTTCGGGCGCGCGCCTCGGCGTCGCCGATCCGTCGCCTGCAGGGCGATGCGCCTGCGATGGATCGCGCCTGCGAACGCAACGCGCGCGCGACGCTCCTCGCGTCTCCATGCGCGCACATGCCGGTGGCGGCGTCGAGGTCATCGCCGCGTGCCTTGCAGGAGCGTGGCAGAAGGCGCGAGGGGAGCGCGGACACGAAACGGCCGCCGTCACTGCGTGACGGCGGCCGTGCGAGTGGATGATCCGCGTGCGCTAGGGACGCCGAGTCGTCCCCATGCTTGCGGTCTCCACCTCCGCCTGTTGCACCCACGCCTCGCGGACGACCCGCATGTCCTCCGCGTTGAGGCGCCAGTCGATGTCATAGTTCGGCAGGTTGTGGGGTGCGTTGAAGTAGACGACGCCCCGGAGCAACGGCAGGTCGGGCCCCGCGATCAGGTCCGCGAAGGCACGGAGCCAGCGCTCCTCCTCGTCCAGCCGGCCGGGATGCGTCTCCAGGCCCACCTCCGGCAGGATCACGGGCTTCCCGTAGCGCGCGATCGCCCGGTAGCGCGGCAGCAGCAGCTCCGCCGGGGTGCGGAGCGCGTACGCGTCCGGCCCGTTGGGCGCCGCCTCCAGGTCCAGCGGCTCCCACTGCCATGACCCGAACGCGGAGAACCCGACGAGGTCCACCACGTCCCGGCCCGGGTACCAGCGGGCGGAGGCGAACTCGTTGCCCAGCAGCACACCGCCCGGCGACCACAGGAAACGCACGTTCGTCGCGCCCTCCCGCACGAACACCTGATGCACGTGTCGCCAGGCCTCGATGAACGTCTCCGGGTCGCCGCCGGACCACGGGTGCGATCCGTCCGGCGCCAGGTCCATCTCGTGCGCGAAGCGGACGATCACGGGCTGCTCCGTGTCGCGCAGCGTCCGCGCCACCCGTCCCACGTAGCCGTCCAGCCGCCCGCCCGCGATCTCCTGCAACACCGTGACGTCCGTCGCGAGGACGGCGAGCGACCGCGAGGACTCCGTGCGCCGCGGCTCCCACGTGATCATCGCGACCTGGTTGTTCGCGCTGGCGGCGCGGACGGCGCCGAGGATCTCGCGCTCGCGCTCCGGACGGAAGTCCACGAACACGTGGCGGATCTTGGGCAGCGTCCCGAACGACCCGGGCGGGTCGAACGCGCCGAGCGCCACCGAGCGCCCCTGCGTGTGGTCGAGGAACGCCGCCTCGACGCGGGGGACCGGCGTCGGCTGGACGACCTCGATGTTCGCAACGAAGGCGTGCGCCGCGCCCACGCGCGCCTCGGCCGCGCCGGTCGCGGGCACGTTGTCCGTGGGGGCGGTGGTGATGAGGATCGCGGCGAGGACGGTGGCGGGAGTCGCGACGCGCAGCCAGTAGCGCCCGCCGGCGCGCCCGCGTGCGGCTCGGGGCGCCTCGCGCGGGCGCACCACCGCGCCGCTGACGATCACGAGCGCCATGAAGACGCTGGTGAGCACCGCCCAGACACGCAGCGTCCCGAGCCCGCTCCCGTACGTGACGGACCACGCGAGCGAGACGACCGACAGCACCAGCACGAAGAGATGCCAGCGGAACAGGCGCAGCGGCTCGCGCTGCGCGTGCTGGCCCTTCGGCGTGATCACGTACGGCAGATGACGCTTCGCCAGCGCGGCGAGCATCGCCTGCAGATAGATGAGCGACGCGCCGAGGCCCAGCAGCATCCCGCGCACCCCGACGCCTCGGTCCGTGCGCTCCAGGTAGAAGCGCTGCATCCAGTACCACAGCGCCATGGAGGCGAGCGTCGGTGGCACCCAGTAGCTCGCCCACTCGCCCAGCCCCACGTTCAGCGCGCCGACGCCCGTGAACAGCTGGAGCGAGGTGAGCCCGACGCCGATCGCGAACACGGCCGCCACCGAGGGGTAGTACGACTGGATCAGCAGCAGCCCCGCCGCCTGCCTCGGCCGCAGCCGCCAGAGGAGCCGCGGCGTGAACTGGCGGAGGATCTCGAACAGCCCGAACGACCAGCGCATCTGCTGCGCCAGGTAGGCGCCCCACGTCGCCGGGCCCTCGCCGCGCGAGATGATGCGGCGCTCGTACACGCCGCGCCAGCGGCGGCCGGTCGCCGGGTTCTCGGTGACCATCGCCACCATGCCGGTGATGTGGTCCTCCACCACGTGACTGACGTACCCGCCGATCGACCGCATCATCGCGATGCGCACCAGGTGGTTGCTCCCGATCAGGATCGGCATGGCGAGGCGGTTCGCGCCGCGCTGCGTGAT
>JBFWQJ010000076.1:0-11681 GCA_050249515.1 Dehalococcoidia bacterium
CGCGGACATCGTCATCGGCGTGCCGGACTCGGCGACGGCCGCGGCGCTCGGCTTCGCGCAGGCCTCCGGCATCCCCTACGCCGAGGGGCAGGAGAAGAACCGCTACGTGGGCCGCACCTTCATCCAGCCCGACCAGCGCCTGCGCGAACGCGGCGTCCGCCTGAAGTTCAACCCGCTGCGCGAGGTGCTGGAGGGCAAGCGCGTCGTGGTCGTGGACGACTCGATCGTCCGCGGCACCACCACCCCGCGCGTGGTCGACATGATCCGCCGCGCCGGCGCGACGGAGGTGCACATGCGCATCACCTCGCCGCCGATCACGCACCCCTGCTTCTACGGCGTGGACATGGCGACGCGCGGCGAGTTGATCGCGGCGAACGAGACCGTGCCCGAGATCCGCGAGCACATCGGCGCGGACACCCTCGGCTACCTGTCGCTGGAGGGCACCGTGGCCGCGACCGGCCAGGTCGCCGGGAACCAGTGCACGGCCTGCTTCAGCGGCCAGTACCCGGCCGCCGTGCCGCTGCAGTTCGACAAGTTCGCGCTCGGCGGCGAAGGCGCCCCCGACCACGAGCTCCCCTCGGCGACGCCCGAGCCCTCCACCGTCCCGCTCACCACGCTGGCGTAGCGAGGCACCCCGATGCGGGTGCTGCTGCTGCTGTCGCTGCTGCTGCTGGCCGCGTGCGGTGCGACGGCTGATTACCCCGAGACGACGGCGACGCCGAGTCCCGCTGCCACGCCCGATCCGCGCACGCCGACCCAGATCGCGAGTACCCCAACCCCTCTGAAGGGGTCGCCATCACCCACGGTGGTCGCCGCCACCGGGGCGGCGGGTTCGACCACAGGCGGGACGCTGATGAAGGCGTGGGCTGTGCCACCTACGACGGGTGTCGCGAATCTAGATGAGTTGATCGCGGCGATGACCTCCGGTGACACGGGGACACTGGCGGTGCACATCGAGCGCGGTCTGCAGACTTCGTCTTGCGAACCGCCGATATTTTCTGATGCCCGGCCGTGCGCACCGGGGGTGCCGGTGGGAACGCCCAGACGGTTCATCAGCGTCGGTCTCGGCTGTCACCTCTACTCGATGCCCGTCGACGGGCCGTCGGACATCGCCCGGTTGGCGGATACGTGGACCCGCCCTGTGACCTCGCTCGCGTACGTGACACGTTCAACCACTGCCGATCGCTATCGGCTTGTGTTTCTGAACGTTCGAGACGGATCGAGCGAGGCTGGATGGATGCTGGCGCTTGAAGGTGAGCGGCTCTGGTTCATGGAGCTTCAGTCGCCTGGCCGGATCTGTGCAGCCGATAACCTCACTGAGGCGATCACATACCTTCTCTCACCCTCGACGTTGTTGGTCCCTCCCCCTCCCTGACCTACGCGCCTGACTCCCTCGCGCGGTACCCTGTGCGTCTCGCGACACCTCCCCCGTCGAGTGAGTGTCCGCCGATGACGCCACCGACGCCCGAGCCCTCCACCGTCCCGCTCACCTCCCTGGCGTAGCCTCGCCGCCGCCGGGCGCCGCGAGGTTTGCCCGCTCCGGTATCGTAGTGCGATATCCGCGCGCGCCGGGGAGGACGTCATGCTGCAGCCCGCGCTTCGAGGCGCTTCGCCGATGGTGTACGCCCGCGTCGCAGGGGTGCTGTACCTCTTCGTCTTCCTCGTCGCGCCGTTCGCGGAGTTCGTGGTGCGCGAGGGGATGATCGTGGCGGGGAACCCGGCGGCGACCGCGGCGAACATCCGCGGCGGCGAGTTCCTGTTCCGCGCCGGCTTCGCGAGCGACCTCGCCGTCTTCGCCGTCGAGGTGGTGCAGGCGGGCGTGCTGTTCGTGCTGTTCGCGCCGGTGAGCCGCGTGCTGGCGCTGGTGATGGCGTTCGGGCGGCTGGCGCAGGCGACGGCGGTGGGGCTGAACCTGCTCAACCAGTGGATCGCGCTTCTCGTGCTCACCGGCGGCGAGTACCTGGCCGCGTTCGACACCGCCCAGCGCGAGGCGCTCGCGCTGCTGTTCCTGGAGGCGCAGAGCTACGGCTACGAGCTGGGCCTCGTCTTCTTCGCGGTGCACCTCGCGGCGCTCGGCTGGCTCGTCACCCGCTCCACGTTCCTGCCGAGGCTGCTCGGCGCGCTGCTCGCGGTCTCGGCGGCGGGGTACCTGCTCAACAGCTTCGTGCGCTTCCTGTGGCCGGAGTTCGAGCCGGTGCTCGCGCAGGTGGTCATCGTCACGGCGCTCATCGGCGAGCTGCCGCTCACCGTGTGGCTGCTCTGGCGCGGGGTCGACGTGGACCGCTGGCGCGAGCGCGCCGCCGCACCGGCGGTGGGGGTGGCCTCGTGAGGGCCGTCGTGGTCACCGCGTACGGCCCACCGGAGGTGCTCCGCGTGGGCGACATGCCCGCGCCGGCGCCGGGGCCGAACGAGGTGCTGGTGCGCGTGCGCGCGGCCTCCGTATCGCAAGCGGAGATGGCGCTGCGGCGAGGCATGCCGGTCGCGCGCCTCGTCACCGGGCTCCGCCGGCCGAAGCATCCCGTGCCGGGGAGCGAACTGGCGGGCGAGGTGGAGGCCGTGGGCGCGGCGGTGACGCGGTTCAAGCCGGGCGACCGTGTGGTCGCGGCGACCGGCGACACCTTCGGCGCGCACGCGGAGTACTGCTGCCTGCCGGAGGACGGGGCGCTGGCGGCGCAGCCCGCCGGCTTCTCGCACGAGGAGGCGGTGGCGATGGCCGAGGGCGGCCTGACCGCGCTGCCCTTCCTGCGCGACACCGCCCGCGTGCAGCCCGGCGAGCACGTGGTGGTCAACGGCGCCTCGGGCGCGGTGGGCACGGCGGCCGTGCAGATCGCGAAGGCGCTGGGCGCGCACGTCACCGGCGTCTGCGGGCCGGCGCACGTCGGCCTCGTCGCCTCGCTCGGCGCGGACGAGGTGGTCGACTACACGGAAACCGACTTCGCGCGGGTGGTCGAGGCGTACGACGTGGTCTTCGACGCGGTCGGGAAGTCCTCCTTCGGGCGGGTGCGGCGGGCGCTGCGCCCGGGCGGCCGGTACGTCACCACGACCATCAGCGCGGGCATCTTCCCGGCGATGCTGGCGAGCCGTCTCGGCTCTCGGCGCGCGGCGATCGCGTTCACGGGCCTGCGCCGTCCCGCCGAGCGGGCACGCGACCTCGCCACCCTCGGCGAGCTGATGGCGACGGGACGGATGCGTGCCGTGATCGACCGGCGCTTCGCGCTGGAAGACGTGGCGGAGGCGCACCGGTACGTGGAGGCCGGCCACAAGCAGGGGAGCGTGGTGCTGCTGCCGTAGCGCCCCGAGGCCCCCCGGGCGGCCACGCGCCTAACGCGCCCGCGAGGTACGCTGTCCCCCTCGCGACACCTCCCCCTCGACGTGAGTGCCCGCCGATGACGCAGCCGCCAGCCGAGCAGCCTCGACGCTCCATCTCCTACGCCGACGCCGGCGTGGACATTGACGCCGCGGACAGCACCGCGCGCCGCTTCGGCGCGATCGGCCGGGGCACGCACGGGCCCGAGGTGCTCCGCCTGGGCGGCGGCTTCGCCGGGCTCTTCGCCCTCGGCGAGCGCGGCTACCGCGACCCCGTGCTCGTGGGCGCGACGGACGGCGTGGGCACGAAGGTGCTGATCGCCGCCGCGCTCGGGCGCTTCGAGGGCACCGGGCGGGACGTGGTGAACAACAACGTCAACGACCTGATCACGCTCGGCGCGGAACCGCTGTTCTTCCTCGACTACCTCGCCACCGCGGACCTGCCGCAGGAGCGGCGCGTCGAGATCGTGGAGGGCATCGGCGCGGCGTGCGCGGAGCAGGGGATCGCGCTGCTGGGCGGCGAGACCGCCGACATGCCGGACATCTACCGCAGCGGCGACTTCGACCTGGCGGGGTTCATCGTCGGCGTGGTGGAGCGCGACGCGATCATCGACGGCTCCCGGCTCGCCGAGGGCGACGCGCTGGTCGGGCTGCCCTCCACCGGGCTGCAGACGAACGGGTACTCGCTGGTGCGCGCCATCTTCGGCCTCGGCAAGGGGCTCGGCGAGGAGCGCGAGCGCGCGGTGCTGGACGAGCGGCCCGAGGAGCTGGGCGGCGCGACGCTGGGCGAGGCGCTGGTGGCGGTGCACGGGTCGTTCTACCCGGCGCTGAAGCCGCTGTTCCCGACGATCCACGCCGCCGCGCACATCACCGGCGGCGGCATTCCGGGGAACCTCGGCCGGCCGTTCCCGGACCACCTCGCCGCGCGCATCGACACCGCGTCGTGGACGCCGCCGGGGCTGTTCCGGCTGATCCAGCGCGAGGGCAACGTGACCGACGCGGAGATGTTCCGCACGTTCAACATGGGCGTCGGGATGATCGTCGCGGTCGCCGCGAGCGACCTCGAGGCGACGCTGGCGGCGCTGCCCGGCGCCTGGCGCATCGGCGAGGTGGTGGCGCGCGGCGACGGCGGCGCGGTGCAGGGCGTCCCGGGTTCGGGGTAGCGCGGGGCCGCGGGGGCGGAGGCCCTCACCCCATCCCTCTCCCGCAGGCGGGAGAGGGGGTCAGAAGCGGGACTCGGAGCCCGAAGGTCGGCGCGGGCGGCGCGGATATCCCGCGCGTCGAGCCCGCAACAACAAGTGCGCTTGCGTTTGGAGATGGCGATGGCGGGGACGCGACGGGCGATGCTCGCGGTGTACGACAAGCAGGGCATCGGGGAGCTCGCGCAGGCGCTCCACGACCTCGGCTGGCAGATCATCTCGACCGGCGGCACGGCAGCAGCCGTCCGCGCCGCGGGCGTCCCGGTGACCGAGGTCGCCGAACTGACCGGCAGCCCGGAGATGTTCAACGGCCGCGTGAAGACGCTGCACCCCCTCGTCCACGGCGGCATCCTCTACCGCCGCGGCATCGACGAGGCGGACGCGGAGCGCTACGGCGTGCCGAACATCGACATGGTCGCGGGCAACCTCTACCCGTTCGTCGCGACGGTCGCCTCCGGCGCCGCGTTCCCCGAGGCGATCGAGCAGATCGACATCGGCGGGCCGGCGATGATCCGCGCGGCCGCGAAGAACCACATGGCGGTGCTCCCGATCATCGACCCCGCGGACTACGCCGGGATCATCGAGGCGCTCCGTGCCGCGGGCGGCGACCCGGCCGGCATCGACCAGGCGGCGCGGCGGCGGCTCGCGGCGAAGGCGTTCCAGCACGTCGCGCACTACGACACGAACATCGCGGAGTACCTGCGCGAGGATGCCGACATCTTCCCCGCGCAGCTCACCGTCGCGATGACGCGCCGCGAGGAGCTCCGCTACGGCGAGAACCCGCACCAGCGCGGCGCGTTCTACACGCTCGACTCCGTGAAGACGCCCGTCGAGGGCATCGGCGCGTTCGAGCAGCACCACGGCAAGGCGATGTCGTACGTCAACATCCTGGACGCCGACGCCGCCTACAACGTGGTCGCGGACTTCGACGAGCCGGCGATCGCGATCATCAAGCACACCAACCCCGCGTGCTTCGCGGCGGGCGAGGAGCCGAACGGCGTCGCCGGTCTCTACGAGCGCGCGCTGACCGAGGGCGACTTCGTGTCGGCGTACGGCGGCATCGTGGCGACGAACCGCGTGGTGGACTTCGCGTTCGCGGACGCGCTGCGGCAGGTGCGCAGCCCCTCGGATGGCGAGACGCGCATGTTCTACGAGATCGTGATCGCGCCGGGCTACGAGCCGGACGCGCTGGAGCACCTGAAGAAGAAGTCCGCCGACCTGCGCATCCTCACCGCGCCCCTCGGCGACCCGCACGCGGACCGCGTCGAGGTGCGCGGCGTGCGCGGCGGCATGCTCGTGGAGAACGCGGACGTGTCGCAGGACGACACGTGGGACGTGGTGAGCGAGCGCCAGCCGAGCGCCGCCGAGCTGGCGGACCTGAAGATCGCGTGGGTGATCTGCAAGCACGTGAAGAGCAACGCCGTCGCCTTCGTGAAGGACCGCGTGCTCATCGGCATGGGCGCGGGGCAGCCGAATCGCGTCGGCAGCGCCGAGCTGTGCAAGGAGCAGGCAGGCGAGCGCGCGCAGGGCGCCGTGGCCGCGACCGACGCGCTCATCCCGTTCCCCGACACCGTCGAGGTCTGCGCCAGCGCGGGCGTGACGGTGGTGGCGCACACCGGCGGCTCGATCCGCGACCAGGACTCCGTGGACGCCGCGAACCGCCTCGGCGTCTCGCTGATCGTCACCGGCGTCCGCCACTTCCGGCACTAGCGCGCCTCGACGGTTCGAGGATGCACGGACGGGCGCCGCGAGGCGCCCGTTCTGCGTGGTGGGGGCTAGGGGTACGTGAAGCGGGTGACGGCGTAGGGGTGGCCGAGCCCACCTATGGGCTGCAAGGTGAACGACACCTCGACACAGAGGCCGCTCAGAGCGGGATTCGCCCGCGGCGCGAAGGAGAGCCGCGCGCGGCCGTCGGCATCCCATTCTCTGACGAGCACGTCGGCGTAGGCTTCGATCTTCGGGGAGGGGAGTTTGCCGTTCACGAGGGAGAACTCCACGTCGAGTTCCGTGGCAATCGGCCATGGGCGGAGGTCGGCCGAGACCGTGACCGGCGTGCCGACGCGATAGGGCCCCTCACTGATCGAGGCGAGTCTTCCGCCGTACCCTCCCCAGACCTCGCTCGGCAACTCGTCGCATGCGCGGGGGGAGCGTGTGCTCGCTGACGTGCCGGTCGAGAAGAACGGCAGGCTCTCGGCGCGCGCGCCGGGCTGGTTTGTCGACTCGCCATGCGTTGACTGCTGGCGGATCACGATCCCCAGACAGCCCTTGATCGCGGGGACCGTCAGCGTGACATCGAGCTTTCCGTCGGTGCCCACCGATGCGACAGGGCCGAGTGTCCCTACTCCGTAGTCGGTCTGAGGGACGCCGACGGATACGGAGTAGTCACCGGGCTGGAGGCCGGAGCCGGTGATCCGCGTCGGCCGATCCCCGGAAGGGGCCGGTGGCGACAGCGTGAGCCATCGCTCGGTTGGTCGCCCACGCCGGTATCCGTCTGCCAGATCCGTGCACGCCTGCTCTGGCGTCCGCGCGGGCGGGGTCGGCGTCTCTCGTGCCGGTGACTCCTCCGGGGGCCGGGTCGCCGTCGAGGATGGGCGCGGACTCGTCGGCGTTGTCCGGCCGGCGGCCACGGTGGGCCCGGGACGCTCGACCTCCTGCGCGCGGTCGTCAACGCACCCGATCGCCAGCACCCCGAGGATCGCGATCGCGTGCAGCATCCGGCGCATCGAGTCCTCCGGTGAGCGGGAGCGCGCTCCGAGGATACGCGCAGGTCGAGGACACGGATCCGCAACGCCCTCGGCGCGCGCTCGGGTCACCTCACATCGCTCGGCTCCGCTAGCATGTCCGGCATGGCCACCGTCGACGTCGTCATCCCCGTGTACAACGAGCAGCACTCGCTGCCGGTCAGCGTGCCGAAGGTGCTCGCGTGGTTCGACGCGCACCCGGAGCACCAGTGGCGCATCGTCGTCGCCGACAACGCCTCGACGGACCGGACGCTCGAGGTGGCGCGGGAGATGGAGGCGGCACACCCGGGGCGGGTGGCCGTGCTGTTCATCCCGGTGAAGGGGCGCGGGATCGCGCTGCGCACCTCGTGGCTCACCAGCCCGGCGGACGTGGTCGCCTACATGGACGTCGACCTCTCGACCGACCTCGAGCACCTCCCGGCGCTCGTCGACCCGATCGCGGCGGGGGACGTGGACGTGGCGTACGGGTCGCGGCTGGCGGCGGGGGCGCAGACCAACCGCTCGTTCAAGCGTGAGTTCATCTCCCGGGCGTACGTCTTCATCCTCAACCACTTCGCCGGGCTGAAGGTGACCGACGCCCAGTGCGGCTTCAAGGCGATGAGCCGCGAGGCGGCCCGCGCCCTCATCCCCCTCGTGCGCGACAACGCGTGGTTCTTCGACTCCGAACTGCTGCTGGTGGCGCAGGAGAACGGCTACCGCCTGCGCGAGGTGCCCGTGCGCTGGGAGGAGGACCCGGACACCCGGGTCAAGATCGTCAAGACGGCCACGGACGACCTGCGCGGCATCTGGCGGCTGAAGCGGGGCGGGGTGCCTCGCGTGGCCGGGACGGCGGGCCGCCCGGCGGGCGCGCCGCGAGGCTGATTCGGCGCTCCTCGGCGCGTCATCCCCGCGTTCGCGGGCGGGTTCGTTGACCTAAGCACGGAAGCATCGCTACATTCGGGCCGAGCCCCCGCGTGCCCTCATGGCGCGCAGTGGCGGCGTGTGCAGACTTGCGGAGGCGCAGATGCTCGGTGAGGGCGAAGGCCTGGAACTGCTGGGCGTGTTCGTCACGTTCATGCTCGGCCTGGGCATCATGGTCGTGCTCGGCAAGTGGTGGGAGGCCTAGGCCGGCGGCGGCTCAGGTTGACCATGCTGGAGGGCGCGCGCAGGATCAGAATCCCGCGGCGCGCCGATGAGACAGGCACGACGCCGGGCCCGCAGCGCGGGGCGCGTCGGCTGGATTGGCGAGGGGACTGCTGATGGCGGCGACTGAACGTCCGACCCGTCGTTCGATGGGCGACCGGCTCTACGACGCGATCTTCTCCAACCGGCTCTGGCGGTCGATCTTCCGCTCCGGGTACCCGAACACCCCGCGGAACCAGATGCTGGCAGTCGCCACCAACGTCTTCCTGCACCTGCACCCCACCCGCATCCACCGCACGCACGTGAAGATCACGCACACGTTCTGCCTGGGCGGGCTGTCGTTCTTCCTGTTCCTGGGCCTGACCATCAGCGGCGTGCTGCTGATGTTCTACTACGTGCCCTCGGTCGAGCGTGCCTACCAGGACATCCTGCGGCTGGACACGGACGTCCGTTTCGGCCAGTTGATGCGCAACATGCACCGCTGGATGGCGCACGGCATGGTGCTGACCGTGCTGATGCACATGATGCGGGTGTTCTACACCGGCGCGTACAAGCCGCCGCGCGAGTTCAACTGGGTCGTCGGCGTGGTGCTGCTGGTGCTGACGCTCCTGCTCTCCTTCACCGGCTACCTGCTCCCGTGGGACCAGCTGGCGCTGTGGGCCATCACCGTCGGCACGAACATGGTCGGGTCGGCGCCGCTGCTGGGTGAGCCGAACCGCTTCGTGCTGGTCGGCGGCTTCCAGGTGGGCCAGAACGCGCTCATCCGCTTCTACACGCTGCACGTCATCGGCCTGCCGCTGATGGCGGCGGTGTTCATGACCGTCCACTTCTGGCGCATCCGCCGCGACGGCGGACTCGCGAAGCCGCTGTAGCGCGGGGAGGAGTCCAACATGGCAGCAGCCAACCCCGCGGAGTCGCAGCCGGTCTCTCAGGCCGTGCGCGGTCGCATGCGGCGCCAGCGCGAAGAAGAATTGCTGGTCTGGCCCGACCTCGTCTTCATCGAGTTCATCTCGGCGGTGGTCTTCACGATCCTGCTGGTGGGCCTGTCGGTGATGGTGGACGCGATCCTGCTGGACCGCGCGAACCCGGCGGTGACGCCGAACCCCTCGAAGGCGCCGTGGTACTTCCTGAACCTGCAGGAGCTGCTGCTGCACATGCACCCGGCGCTCGCGGGCGTGATCGTGCCCACGGTGGCGCTGATCGCGCTGGGCGCGATCCCGTACTGGGACAACGACAACGAGGGCCAGGGCGAGTGGCTGTCCGGCCCGCGCCACTGGCTGAACGTGTGGGTGGGCACCGCGGTCGCCGTGGTCGGCACGCTGGCGCTGATCTTCTTCGACGACGGCATGCACGCGAAGATCTGGAAGGCGATCACCGGCGCCGAGTTCCCGATCCCGTGGCTCGTCAACATGCGCGAGTTCCAGGGCAAGTTCCCGCTGTGGCAGGAGGGGGCTCCGCTGGAGTTCCTGAAGTCCATCCCGCTGGGCGGCCTGCTGCGCGCTGACCTGCTGGGCGGCCCGAAGATCGACTTCAACATCAACGTCCCGGCCGTGCTCGTTGAGCAGGTGATCCCGGTGACGCTGATGATCGGCCTGCCGGTCCTGCTGTCGCTGGTGGCGCACCGCCGAGGCATCGCGCAGACGCGACGCGATCACATGATCCTGCAGTTCTCCGGCTTCATCGCCGTGTACGTGACGCTCACCATCGTGGGCACGTACTTCCGCGGCGAGGGCCTGGCGCTCGGGCCGTACACGATCTTCGCGAACCTGGACCACTAGGCCGCGACCCTCCGAGGAGTTGTGTGGTGACGAACGAGACCGAGACCGAGACGACTGCCGCCCCACCCCCCGCGCCCACGGACGCGTGGCGGGCGGCGCTGTCGTCGCGGAAGACCGAGGTCGCGAACCCCGCCACCGTGCCGGCGGCGGCTGTGTCCGGGCCGGACGCGGACGTCTCGCGCCGCAGCTTCATCCGGGCGTCCTTCTGGGGCGGCCTGAGCCTGACGCTGCTGGGCAGCGTGGGCACGCTGCTGGACTACCTGTACCCGCGCAACGTGCGCGGCTTCGGCGGCCCGGTGCCCGCCGGGAACGTGAAGGACTTCCCCAAGGGGGGCGAGCCCAAGCAGTTCTCCGAGGGCCAGTTCTGGCTCGCCAACCTGGACCCGGCGGAGACGCGCCCGGGCGGCGCGGGCGGTGCGGACGGCCTGCTGGCCCTCTGGCGCAAGTGCCCGCACCTGGGCTGCACCGTGCCGTGGATCTCCGGCTTCAACTTCGAGGGTGACAAGGGCTGGTACCGCTGCCCGTGCCACGGCTCCACGTACACCAAGTCCGGGATCCGCGTGTTCGGTCCCGCGCCGCGTTCGATGGACTCGATGAAGATCGACATCGACGAGGCGGGGAACATCACCGTGCAGACGGGTGAGATCACGCCGGGCGGGCCGGACAACCCCCAGCGCGCGATCAAGATCTAGCCGCTCTGACGAGCGACGTGAGTGCTGAGACTGGCGGAGTGACAGGCGCATGAACACGACCAAGCAGGTCAACGTCATGATCGGGTTGCTGTTCATGGCGTTCCTCGTGTTCGGGGCGTACTTCGCGACCGAACCGGCACGCGAGGCGGACGCCGCGAACGTGCAGGCGGAGCGCATGGCGAAGCGCGGCGCCGACCTGTTCGTCGCCAACTGCCGCACCTGTCACGGTCTGACCGGCAAGGGCCCGGACGAGGGCGGCATCGCGCCGCGCCTGAACAACGTCGCGTTCCTCGTGCTCGGTGAGGGCAACCAGTTCGGCGTCCCGGCGACGCCGGCCGGCGACGAGCGCAAGATCCACGACTTCCTCTTCAACACCATCGCCTGCGGTCGCTCGAATACCGTGATGCCCATGTGGTCGGAGCGCTACGGCGGCTCGCTGTCCGAGACGCAGGTCGGCTACATCGCCTCGATGATCATGCAGGGCCGCTGGGACCTGGTGGAGGAACTCGGTCACCACCACGACGAGCCGGCGATGCGCCAGCACGCTGAGGCGATCCTCAAGTTCGGCAAGCCCTACAACGAACTGAGCACCGAGCAGCAGAAGCAGGTCGACGACGCGATCACCGCCGGCACCGCCGCGACCGTCGGGGACCTGAACGCCGACCAGTTGCACACGGCCGAAGAGGCCCTGAAGAAGCAGGTCTACCCCGTCGACCCGAGCACGCTGACCCCGACCTCGCAGAACTGCGGCCAGTACGGCGCGGCGGTCCTCGAGTTCCGCGACCGCAACCCGCTCGCGGGTGCATCCGGAGCCCCGGCCGGCGGCGACAAGGCCGCGGCGGG